>JANOZI010000638.1:0-2641 GCA_031429375.1 Acidobacteriota bacterium
AGTACTTTACGAACTACCTGATTGGCGGCCCGTCGAAACCGGTAGTGGCAACGAAGCCCTGACGAACCCGTAGAACCTGTAGAACCTGTAGAACCTGTAGAACCTGATTATGGCCACCGCGGATATCACTGCTTTCGTTCAGAAGGTCGTCGACGCAATGGATCTGGACCTCGAAGCGTCGGCTGAAGAGATGCCCGACGGCGTTCGCATCAACCTGAACGGCGAAGACGGTAACGTGCTGATTCGCCGCCAGGGCGAAGCGCTCGCCGCGCTGCAGCACATCGTCGCCGCGATTTACCGGCACGAAGCCTCCGAGGGCCGCCGCCTGGTCGTCGACTGCATGGGGTATCGCAAGGGCAAAGACGATGAGCTGAAGCAGATGGCGCTGTTCCTGGCGGGCAAGGCCAAAGACAGCGGCCTCGCGCAGGAGATCGGCCCCCTCAATCCTTACGAACGCCGCATCGTCCACATGGCGGTAGCGGAAGTGGAGAAGGTGACGTCGGAAAGCATCGGGGACGCCTTCGAAAAGACCGTCATTATTTCAGTCAAGTAACCGGCCAGTTAAGAGTGCAGAGTTTCGAGTTCAGAGTGTTTTTCTAAACTCTGAACTCTGAACATCGAACTCTAATTGAATGTTTTCCACCGCAGACACCATCGTCGCCATCGCGACGCCGGCAGGCCGTGGCGGGCTCGGGGTCATTCGGGTCAGCGGGCCGGATGCGTCGCGAATTGCCTGCGAGCTCATCGGCCGCACCACGCCTCTCAAAGCACGGCACGCGACCTTCGCCCGGTTTGCGGAATCGGATCAGGTCGTCGTCACATTCTTCCCTGCGCCGCACTCATACACCGGTGAAGACGTCGCCGAAATCTCGGCACATGGCAGCCCGGTGGTGCTGTCCGCGCTGGTCCGTCGGGCGATGGCGTCTGGCGCGCGGCTGGCCGAGCCGGGCGAGTTTACGCTTCGCGCGTTTCTCAACGGCAAGCTCGATCTGATCCAGGCCGAGGCGGTGGCCGACCTGATCGACGCCGTGACGCCGCTGCAGGCGCGCGCGGCGTTCGATCAGCTCGAAGGCACGCTGACCGCGGCCATCGGCGCGATTGAAACGGCGCTGTTCGACGTCGTGGCACGGCTCGAGGCGTCGCTCGACTTTCCCGACGAGGGCTATCACTTCGTGGCGCCGCAGGAGGCGCGCGACTCGCTTGCGGGTGTGATTGCCGACATCGATTCGCTCCTGGCGCAGGCCGAGCGCGGCCGATTGATCCGCGAGGGCGCGCAGGTCGCGATTGCCGGCGCGCCCAACGTGGGAAAGTCGAGCCTGTTCAACGCGCTGCTGAATGCGAACCGCGCGATCGTGACGGCGGTGCCCGGCACGACCCGCGACCTGCTGACCGAGCGCGCCGACATCGGCGGATTATCGCTGGCGCTGATTGATACGGCTGGCGTGCGCGACACCGCCGATATCGTGGAGCAGGAAGGCGTCTCGCGAGCGCGCGAGGCTTTTGCCGTAGCAGATCTGATCCTGATCGTGCTCGATCGATCGCGACCGCTCACGCCTGATGATCGCGACGTGATTGCTGCCACCGCCGGCCGGCCGCGAGTCATCGTCGTGAACAAGTGCGACCTGCCGCCGGCGTGGGACCCAACGGCCCTCCACCCCACCACGCAAAGTCCGCGTGGCGGGGACCCCGGTGCGACCGCGAGAGGTGAAGGCGTCGAGGGGTCTCCACCCCCCCACGCAGAGTCCGCGTGGCGGGGACCCCGGCCGGACCCCCTCGTGGAGATCAGCGTAATCACTGGCGTGGGACTGGATGACTTGGTTGCAGCCGTCGCACGAGCGTTACGTGCGGAAGAGACGAGAGACCGGCCCGCGATCACGAACTTGCGTCACGCGATGCTCCTCGAGCGCGCGCGCGCCGCTCTGCTGCAAGCGATTAACGCGCTCGAGGGATCGATCTCGGAAGAGTTTCCTCTCCTCGATCTGCAGGAAGCGGGTCACGCTCTGCAGGAGATCACCGGCCGTCGCACCACCGACGATTTACTGCAGCATATTTTCAAGAATTTTTGCATCGGCAAGTAGACGAGGACTCGCCGCTTCGCGGCTCGTGGGCTCGGCCCTTCGGTCCTCGTGCGACTCGCACCTTCGGTGCTCGTGGGACTCACTTCGTTCGTCGGAAAAGGCATTCCCGAACGAGGGCTCGATAAAGCCCGAGTCTTGCGACGAGCGCAAGCGAGGAGGACCGCTTCGCGGCTCGTGGGCTCGGCCCTTCGGTCCTCGTGCGACTCGCACCTTCGGTGCTCGTGGGACTCACTTCGTTCGTTGGGTACGGCACTCCCGACGAGGGCTCGATAGAGCCCGAGTCCCAGGAGCGAGCCTTGCGAGCGACTCTTACGAGGCGGCGCTTCGCCGCAGAGTCCGGAGATCAATGCGACAATAAAGGGATCCGTTTAGTATCAGTAATAATTATCGTTACGAAGTAAATGATTAGCGAAGTAGATGTCATCGTCGTGGGTTCGGGGCATGCCGGCGTCGAGGCCGCGTGGGCGGCGGCGAAATTGGGCTGCAGTGTCGGTTTGTGCACACTGTCGCGCGAAACCGTGGCGCATATGCCCTGTAACCCGGCTGTAGGCGGAACTGCCAAG
>JANOZI010000639.1:0-1694 GCA_031429375.1 Acidobacteriota bacterium
AACATCATCGTCGGCACCGCCACGGCCTCGGCGACCTTTACGGGTGACGCCAACCATGGCGCCAGCAGCAATACGGCGACGTTCGCAATCACCCCACTCGTAACGGTGACGATGGTGACGTGCCCGGTCAGCGTCAACTACACGGGAGCGCTGCACACACCCTGCACCGCGAAGGCCACGGCCGCCGATGGCCTGGACCAGACATTGCCGGTGACCTACACGGCGAACCTCAACGCCGGCACGGCGACGGGCAGCGCCGCCTACGCTGGTGACGGCAATCACGCCGCCAGCAGCGGCTCGACGACGTTCGCGATTAACCCGCTACCGACGACGACCGTGGTGACGTGCCCGGTGACCGTGTATTACGACGCTTCCGCGCAGACGCCGTGCGCGGCCAAGGTCACCAGCGTCGACGCTTTGAGCCTCTCGCCGATGGTGAGCTATATCAACAACGTCAACCCGGGCACCGCGACCGCCAGCGCTTCCTACGGCGGTGACGGCAACCACAGCCCGAGCAGCGGCACCACGACGTTTGCGATCGAACCCAATGCGACGATACCGACGACGACGTCGATCGTCGCGCCAACGATCACCTATGCTGCTAACGGGCTGGTGACCGTGACCGTCAGCACGCCGTCGGGCACGGTCACCGGGAACGTGTCGCTGAGGGTGGATGGCGGTGCGCCGCTGACCAAGACACTCGCGGGCGGCTCGGCGACCTTCATGGTGACGCAGCCCAACGTCGGTAGTCACGCGCTCAGCGCCAGCTACGCGGCCCAGGGCACGTTTGGCGCCAGCAATGCCACCGGCACGCTGATCGTCAATCAGTCGCCGACGGCGACCACGTTGACGTCCAGCCCGAACCCGTCGTCTCAGGGACAGCTCGTGACGCTGACGGCCGTCGTCGTCGCCGTCGCCCCGGGCAGCGGCGTGCCCGTCGGCACCGTCACGTTCAAGGACGGTGCGACGGTGCTGGGTACGCAGGCGGTGAGCGCGTCAGGGCAGGCGGTGCTGACGACGTCGGTGCTGACGCTCGGCCCGCACACGTTGACCGCGACCTATAGCGGCAACGCCAACTACAAGCCGAGTTCGGGGACGACGAGCCACCTGGTCTTCGCCTATGCCTCGGGCGGCGGCACGTTCGCAATCGGCGACCTCAATTCAGCTGTGGGCACCCAGGTCACGTTCTGGGGCGCGCAGTGGTGGAAGCTGAATTCGCTGAGCGGCGTCGCCTACGCGCCGGCCGCGTTCAAGGGGTACATCACGACGCCGCTGCCGAGTCCGCCGGTCGTGGGCGGCACGTGGCGAACGGATCCGGGCAATAGCTCGAATCCGCCCGCCAGTGTTCCGACGTATCTCGCGGTCGTGGTCACGAGCAGCACCACGAAGTCGGGCTCGCTGATCACCGGCAACGTCGTGGGCCTCGCGATCGTTCGCGTCGACCCGGGCTACGCCGGCAACCCGGGTCACGCCGGGTCGGGCACGATCGTCGCCATGATTCGCTAATTCTCAGCGGAGTGCGCGGGGCCGGCTTCGGCCGGTGGCCCGCTTCTCGGCGTGCCCGTAAGTTGACGATCTGAGTCTGGACGTTGGGTTCCGTCGCCGCAACCCAACGTCCAGTCGTGATTCACGCGACGCCGTGGCTGCCTACTGGCGAGTTGGGGCGCGCGGCGCGGACTGGGCGCCAGGTGGTT
>JANOZI010000640.1:0-4799 GCA_031429375.1 Acidobacteriota bacterium
CCCTTCCGCAGCTTTTCTATCTGCGGCTCGGGCGCGCGGCCCTTGCCCTCGGCGGGGGCGCGGCCGGGGCCGGGGCCGCGCCTCTCAGGCGAGGCGCCGGCCGGCGCCCCCTCCGTGTTCTCCTTGACGCCATTCACGCCGGCAGCCGGCGCCTCAGTGTCCTCGTCACTGTCGTACTCATCGAGGTTGGCGATGACATCCGACACGTACAGGAAGCCGTCGCGCTCGAGGCCGAGGTCGATAAACGACGACTGCATGCCGGGCAGGACCTTCGAGACCCGGCCCTTGTAAACGTTACCGACGACGCCGCGGTTTTGCTCGCGCTCGACGAAGAGCTCGGCGAGCTGGTCGTCCTCGAGAATGGCGACGCGTGTTTCGTGGCCGTTCGAGGAGATGATCATCTCCTTGTTCATGCTGATGGCTCCACGCGGGTGGCATCGTCGCTCCTAGTTCGTAAAGCGGCGCATCCGCACGTTGAGGATGAGCCCGAACCCGGCCAGCGTCGCGATCAGGGAGGAGCCGCCGTAACTCATGAGCGGCAGCGTGAGCCCCTTGACCGGCGCCAGACCCGCCGACATGGTGATGTTGTAGATAACCTGGAACGTAAACGACGACAGCACGCCCAGGACGAGATAGGCGCCGAGGCGATCCTTGGCCAGCCGGGCCGCATCGAGCGCGCGCAAAATCACGAAGAGGTACAACCCGAGCGCGACGAGCACCCCGACCAGCCCCTGCTCCTCGGCGAGCACCGAGAAGATGAAGTCGTTGTGCGCGACCGGAAGGAACCGCAACTGGCCTTGCGTGCCCTTCAGGAATCCCTTGCCCCACACCCCGCCGGAGCCGACGGTGATGCGGGCCTGAATCTGCTGGTAGCCGGCGCCTTTGGCGTCCTGCGACGGATCCAGAAAGGTGGAAATCCGCTCGCGCTGGTAGTCCTGGAGCGCGAACTTGTAGGCGATCGGCGCCGCGAGCACGGCGACCAGCACCCCCGCGTAGATGTACTTCATCGGCATGCCGGCGACAAACGCGATCACCAGCAGGATGGGAAGCAGCGTGACCGCGGTGCCGAGGTCGGGTTGCCGGGCGATGATCACGAGCGGCAGCGCGGTGAGACCCGCCGCAATCAGCAGATCGTTGTTGGTCACCGCCGGGCGGCGGCTCTCGCCCAGCATCTTCGCGAGCATCAGCGCGAGGGTGGCCTTGGCAAATTCCGACGGTTGCAGGTTGAAGAACCCGAGATCGATCCAGCGCCGCGATCCGCCGCGGACCGAGCCGAAGAACAACACGCCGACGAGCGCCGCGAGCATCACGAGGTAGAGCCAGTGCGACTTGTCGGCGAGCGAGCGGTAGTCGATCATCAAACAGACCGCCATCGCGAACAGGCCGAGGCCGAGGGCGTAGACCTGCGTCCAGTAGACGCGGCCCGCGCCGCCGGTGGTGCTGTAGATCATCGCCATTCCCATCGCGCAGATCGCGAGCACCGCCCCGATCAGCAGCCAGTCGATGTGGAAGTAGAGGCGCCGTTCGAACATGTCAGCGCTCTGGCGCGGGGCCGGTCGCGGCCACCGCGGCCCTGGCCGGCGTGGCGTTCGGAGTCCCGTCGGGCGGCGGCGGCAGGGGCGGCAACGGCTGCCCTTCCTTCTGCGCGTAGTAGGTGCTGATGACGTGCTTGGCGATCGTCGCGGCGTAATACCCGTGTTCGCCATGCTCCGTGAAGATCACGCCGGCCAGCTCCGGATTGTCTTTCGGCGTCATGAACACGAACCAGCCGTGATCTCGCAGGTCGACTTTCGAGCCGCGGGCGCGCTCCTTGCCCTGGTTGGAGATGACCTGCGCGGTACCGGTCTTGCCGGCCACGTCGCGCCCGACGATCCGGCCGCGGCCCGCGGTGCCGGCACCGTTGACCGCGAGCCACAGTCCATCGCGCACCGCCGAGACCGTCTCGGGCTTCATCAGGAACGGCACAAAGGGCGACGGCGGCTGCTCCACCGGAACCCAGCCCTTGCCGTCGTCAATTGCCTTGACCAGGCGGGGCACGACGCGCGTGCCGCCGTTGGCGACGGTCGCCATCATTACCGCCATCGACATCGGCGTGACCGACAACTGGCCCTGGCCGATCGCGACCGAGATCGTCTCGCCCGGATACCACCGTTCACCGTTGCGTTTCATTTTCCATTCCGTCGAGGGCACGATGCTCTCGACTTCGTTCGGCAGGTCGACGCCGCTCTTGAGCGCCAGTCCGAGCTTCTCGGCCCACTTGTGCATGCGGTCGACGCCAACCATGTTGCCGACGGTGTAGAAGTAGGTGTTGCAGGACTTCTCAATCGCGTGGCGCAGGTCCACGTTGCCATGGCCGCCCTTGAGGTGGCACTTGAAGAAGCGCCCGTAGAAAGTGGCGCCGCCCGGGCAAAAGATCTGCCGCTCGGGGGTGATCAGGCCCTCTTCGAGCGCGGCGGTGGCGACGACGATCTTGAACGTCGACCCCGGTTGGTAGCGGCCCTGGATCGCGCGGTTCTGCAGCGGCCGCAGCTTGTCGGTGTTGAGCGAATTCCAGGTCGCGTGGTCGATGCCGGTGGCAAAATCGTTAGGGTCGAACGCCGGCAGGCTGGTGAGCACGAGCACTTCGCCGGTTTTCGGCTCGAGGACGACGGCCGATCCCCAATAGCCGTACCCGTGGAACGCTTCTTCCGCGGCCTTCTGCATCGCGTAGTTAATCGACAGCTGCACCCGGCGGCCCTGCACCGGCGGCAGCTCTTCGAGCGTGCGGATTTCGCGGCCGACACTATTGACCACCACCCGGCGCGCGCCGTCTTCGCCCATCAACATCTTGTTGTAGACGCGCTCGATGCCGAATTGCCCGACGATCGATCCCGTCGTCACGTGGTCCGATGCCATCTGATCTTCGCTGGCCTCACCGACGTAGCCGATGAGGTGCGCCGCCATGGCCTGATCGGGGTATTGGCGCGTCGGGACTTCCTGCACGATCACGTCCGGCAGCTCGAAGTCGAGCCGCCGCGCGGTGACGGCGGCGACTTGCGCCAGGGTCGCGTCGGTCAGGACGACAATCGGACGGTAGCTCGGCTCGCGCCGGTTGCGGTCGACAATGTCGCGGACCATGCTCTCGTCGACGCCCGTGACCTGCGCCAGCACGCGGATCGTGCGATCGATGTCCTTGGTGTGTTCGCGGACGATCGAGATGTTGAAGGAGTTGCGGTTCTCGACCAGCAGCCGGCCGGTGCGGTCGTAGATGATGCCGCGCGGCGCGCGCAGCGTCAGCGTCCGCTGATGGTTGTTCTCGGCCATCTCCTTGAACTTGGTGTGTTGGACGACCTGGAAGAACCAGAAGCCGCACACGAGCAGTCCGAACGCCACGGCGATCGACACCGTGAGGATGTTCAGCCGTGTGTCGAGGCGGCGGCGGTCTTCGGCAATGGCCATTAAAGTGCAGAGTTAAGAGTGCAGAGTTAAGAGTTAAGAGTTAAGAGTTAACCGTTACGAACATTATCGCCTCAAAAAGCGTCCGGCGCGACGGCGGTCGACGAATCCGGGCACCCACTCCAGCAGCTGAAATCCGACCACTCCCACGAAGCCATTGCCGATGGCCTGGCCGATCACGGCCGGAATCGGGTCCGGAAACTGCCTGAGGTCCAGCAACACGTAGAGCCCCATGAAAATCGCCGCGTGCAGCGCCGTCGCCGCCACGATCATGACGAACCTCGGCAATGGCCCGTTCAGGATGAACTGGGTGGCCAGCACTCCCGCCAGGAACCCGACCATGGTCTTCGCCAGGCCGCCAATGCCGAGGATCGGATTCGAGAGCGCGTCCTGGATCAGCCCCGCGACGGTGCCGGCCAGCAAACCGGTCACCGGGCCGGACTTCAGCGCGATGTAGACGACGACGATCAACACCAGGTCGAGCGCCGCCGTGCCGCGGATCACCAGTCCGGCAAGCGTCGTCTGCAGCGCGAGCGCGACGAAGATGGCCGCCAGCGCGACCGCACTTCTCACACGCCACCCTCGGGCAGCGTGCGCGAGGCGGGCAGCGTGCGCACCACCAGCACTTCTTCCAGCCGCGAGAAGTCCACCGTCGGGCGGACCGTGATCTCGTGATACTGGCCGACGCCGCGGGTGACGTTGTCGATCGTGCCGATGACGAATCCCTTCGGATAGATGCCGTCGATGCCCGAGGTCACGACGAGGTCGCCGGTCTTCACGTCCGACGTGCCCGGCACGTACTGCATGCGCAGCGAGCCATCGCCAAAGCCGATCACGACGCCCTGCACGCGGGTGCGTTCGATCAACGCGCCGGCCGCGGCGTTGCGGTCAACCAGCAACTGCACCCTGGACGCGCGGCTGCCGGGCAGGATCACCCGGCCGACGACGCCGGCCGGCGAAATCACCGCCATGTCGGTCTGCAGCCCGTGTGACGAGCCCTTGTCGATGGTCACCGTCCGGAATTCCGGGCTCGCCGCGGCGGCGATCACTTCGGCCGCGGTGGTGTCGAGGCCGGCGCGCTCGCGCAGCTCGAGCAGTTGCCGCAGGTTGTCGGTGCGTTGCGCCTCGGCCCGTTCCGCCTGCAGCCGGATCTGCAGCGACTGCAACTCCTGCTTGAGCGCGGTGTTTTCCGCCTGCACGTGCTGCAGGCCGACGTAACCGGTCCACAGGCCGCGCCCGCCGGTGACGAGCGCCATCATGCCGCGCTGCACTTCCGAGAATGAGCCGAACGTGACCACTTGCAGGAGGGGCAGGCCCGCCTTGGTGTTGACCTGCGCCGAGATCAGCACCACGTGGAGCAGGAT
>JANOZI010000641.1:0-4554 GCA_031429375.1 Acidobacteriota bacterium
GGAACTTCAGTTCCGCGATCGAGGTTCGTAGGGCACCCCTTCATGGGGTGCCGGGGGAGATCCCGTTTGTTCGACAAGTTAGTCTCCGTCGAAGGCAAGTACGAAGAGCTGATGGCGTCGCTCGGCACGACCGCCGTGCAGAGCGACGCCAACGAGTACCGCAAGCAGGCCAAGGCGCTGGCGGAGATCGAGCCGCTCGTCCAGAAATACCGCGAGTACAAATCGGTCTCGCAGGAAATCGCACAAGCCGAGGAGCTGATCAAGGGCGGCGACCCCGAGATGCGCGACCTCGCGCTCGAGGAGATCAACGACCTCAACGTCCAGAAGGAACGGCTGTCGGACCAGTTGAAGATCCTGCTGGTGCCGAAGGATCCCAACGACGATCGCAACGTCATGGTCGAGATCCGCGCCGGCACCGGCGGCGAAGAAGCGGCGCTGTTTGCCGGCGAGCTCTATCGCGCCTACACCCGCTACGCCGAGCGCCAGCGCTGGAAGATCGAGCTGATGTCGCTCAGCGAGGCCGACAAGGGCGGCGTCAAGGACGTCGTCGTCAGCATCGAGGGGAAGGGCGCCTACAGCAAGCTGAAATACGAAAGCGGCGTCCACCGCGTGCAGCGGGTGCCGGCGACCGAAGCGAGCGGGCGCATCCACACCTCGGCGGCGACCGTGGCGGTGCTCCCTGAAGCCGACGACGTCGACATCCAGATTCACGACAAGGATCTGCGCATCGACACGTTCTGTTCGAGCGGCCCCGGCGGCCAGAGCGTCAACACCACCTATTCAGCCGTGCGCATCACGCACATTCCGACCGGGACGGTGGTGTCGCAGCAGGATGAGAAATCACAGGTCAAGAACCGCGCGAAGGCGATGAAGGTGCTGCGCAACCGGCTCTACGAAGCCGAAATGCAGAAGCAGCACGACGCCATCGCCAAGGAACGCAAGGAACAAGTCGGGTCGGGCGACCGCTCGGGAAAGATTCGCACCTATAACTTCCCGCAGAGCCGCATCACCGATCACCGCATCAACTTCACGACCCACCAGCTCTACGGCGTGCTCGACGGCAACCTCGACGAGCTGATCGATGCCTTGAGCACGTATTACACGGCCGAGAAGCTGCGCGAACAAACCGAGAGCTCGTGACGCTTCGCGAACACCTGACGGCCGCGAAGGCCAGCCTCGTCGCCGCCGGCATCGACAGCTCCGAGGCCGCGCGTGATGCGCTGCTGCTCGCCATGCACGCGACCGGCTGGAGCCGGGCCGCCATCCATGCCCGCGACACCGACCCCCCGCCAGCCGGGTTCCCGGATAGCTACGCTGCGGTTGTCGATCGCCGCACTCGTCGCGAACCGATGGCCTACATCACCGGCGTCCAGGAATTCTGGACCCGCGATTTTGCCGTGTCGCCCGCGGTGCTGATTCCCCGTCCCGAAACGGAACTGATCATCGAAGCAGCGTTGTCGTGCGTTTTTGGATCGGCCGCCGACATCGGCACCGGCAGTGGCTGCCTGGCCGTCACGCTCGCCGCAGAAGCGCCGCGCGCCCGGTTCGTGGCGACCGACATTTCAGGGCCCGCGATCGGCGTGGCACGCGCCAATGCCGAGCGCCACCACGTCGCGGATCGCATCGAGTTTCGCGAGGCCCGCTACCTCGATGGCGTGTCCGGTCCGTTCGACCTGATCGTCGCGAACCCGCCGTACGTGACCGATGCCGAGTACGAAGCACTGGCGCCAGAGGTCCACTTCGAGCCCCGGACGGCGTTGGCATCTGGCCCCGACGGTCTGGATGACGTCCGTGGGGTGCTGGTAGCCGCCGCGACACATCTCTCACCGGGCGGCCGCCTGTTGCTCGAGATCGGTCACCGGCACGCTGATGCGCTCACCGGCCTGGTGCAGTCGGGTCAAGATCTTCACCTGCTCGACATTCGCCACGACCTCCAGCGCATTCCACGCATGGCGGTCATCGAGCGTAAGATGAGCGGGCCATGAGTTGTCTGTTCTGCAAAATCATCGCGGGCGAGATCCCCGCGTCGAAGATCTTCGAAGACGATCAGATGATCGCCTTCAACGACATCAACCCGCAGGCGCCGCTGCACGTGCTGGTGGTGCCAAAGCAGCACCTCGCCACGCTCAACGACTTATCGGCCGCGGACGACGGCTTGATCGGGGCGATGGTGCGGCGCGCCGCGGCGATCGCCAAAGACAAAGGCTGCGACGGTCCCGGGTATCGCACCGTGTTCAACTGCAATTCGCAGGCAGGCCAAACGGTGTTTCACATCCACCTGCACGTCCTCGGCGGACGCACGATGACCTGGCCGCCAGGGTAGCAAGGCCCCCCCATGAAGATCCATGAATATTCGGAACTTGACTCCGAATATTCATGGTAGCATTTCACCGGTGTTCCACCTCGTCAGACCCGGACCGCTGAGCCGGATCGAGACCGCGCTGCGCCGCTCGCCGATCACCGCGCTGCTCGGTCCGCGGCAATGCGGCAAGACCACGCTGGCCCGCCAACTCGTCGCGCGACGCAACGCGGTGTACTTCGACCTCGAGTCGCCCGGCGACGTTCGCCGGCTCGAGAACCCGGACCTCGTGCTTGGCCGCGAACGTCGTCTGGTCATCCTCGACGAGGTGCAGGCCAGACCCGATCTGTTGAGCGTGCTGCGGGTGCTCGTGGATCGCCCCGACCATCCGCCCCGGTTTCTCGTGCTGGGAAGCGCGTCTCCAGCAGTCGTCCGCGGCGTCTCCGAGACCCTGGCCGGCCGGATCGAGTTCGTCGAGCTCTCGGGGTTCGACCTTCAGGAGGTCGGCTCCGGCTCGTGGGAGAGGCTCTGGGTTCGTGGCGGCTTCCCGCGTGCCTACCTGGCGCGGTCGTCAGCCGACAGCGTCGGGTGGCGCGACGGCTTCATTCGCACGTTCCTCGAGCGCGACATCCCGCAGCTGGGCATCACCATTCCAGCAGCGGCCATGCGCCGGTTCTGGACCATGCTGGCGCACTACCACGGCCAGACGTGGAACAGTTCAGAGCTGGCGCGATCCATGGGGCTCTCGGACAAGACCGTCAGGAGCTACCTCGACATCCTCACCGGCACGTTCATGGTGCGGCAACTTCAGCCGTGGCACCAGAACGTCGGCAAGCGGCAGATCAAGGCGCCGAAGATCTACTTGCGCGACTCAGGGATCCTGCACAGCCTGCTGGATCTGCACGACCGACGGGCGCTCCTGGGACATCCCGGAGTTGGAGCCTCGTGGGAAGGGTTCGCGATCGAGCAGGTGCTCGCCGCCGTCCGGCCATCGGAGGCGTACTACTGGGGCACCCACGGCGGCGCGGAGCTCGACCTCTTCTTCGTCGTCAATGGCCGGCGACACGGCGTTGAGATGAAGTTCAGTGACGCCCCCGCCACGACGCGATCGATGCGCACCGCACTCGAGGACCTCATGCTCGATCATCTCTGGATCGTGTATCCAGGCCAGCAGAGCTATCCCGTGGACGAACGCATCACGGCCTGGCCGCTCGAGGCGATTGGCCAATTGCCGAAGGCGCTGAGTCAATCCTTCCGGGCCAAAAGGTACCGCCCCAAACCCGCATCTCGCTGAAGCACGAAATCGACTGCGCGGTAGCCCTTCGCGAAATATTCCTGGAACATCTGCCGCACGTGCATGCGCCACTGCAGCGCGCGCTCCGGCGACTCCTGCTGCATCTCGGTGAATCCCGCCGGGATCTCGATCCACAGCCGCCGCGCTTTCACCGTGAGGTCGATGACCTTGACCATCCGCCACTTGCCGTCCATCACCGTGGTATTGACCACCGGCGCCTCGCCGACTTCCTGCGCCCTCATGCGCAACTCCGGCGGCTGCTCCAGCCGCCGGACGACGTGCGGGGCGCTGATGTGCCAGCTGACGACCAGCCGGTCGGTCGGCGTCCCCTTGTGCAGCGCGCTGGTCGATTCGCCGTAGAAGTTAGCCGCGTATTCGTCGGCCACGCCGCCCAGCTTGGCGAAGTTGAAGTGGGCATTCATCGTCTGCATCGGGTCGAACGTCCATTCGATCAGGTCGATGCCCTGCGCCAGCGCGCGCGTCCGCTGCTCGAGCTTGAGGCGATACCCCAGCCCGCCGCGGTGCTCGGGGAGCACGCCGGCCATGTGCGACCAGTGCATCGGGCGGCGGTCCTTCATGCCGACGACTGCATAGGCAAAGCCAATCATGCGGCCGGTTGCGTCGAACGCGCCAAGCAGCGTCGCGCCGCGATGCACCGTGAAGGTGAACACCGGCACGGTGACGAGATCGCCGCTGTCGGTATACCCCCAAATCGTGCGCTCGAGCTCAACGACCTGGCGGAACTCGTCACCGTGCCGGTCTTCACCTTCACGATGCATCGCGGCGCGACGCTGCTTGGCGCGTTCGACGCCACCGGCCGCATGATCGGTTTTGCCTATGCCGTCGTCGGCATGAAAGAGGGCCGCCCGATGCACTGGTCGCACATGGCCGGGGTGCTCCCGGAGCACCGCGGCGGGCTGGGGTATCGCCTCAAGCTCGAGCAGCGGACGCGCGCGCTGGC
>JANOZI010000642.1:0-2751 GCA_031429375.1 Acidobacteriota bacterium
GAAGACCGTTCCGCAGTTGAAGGCGTTCGCGGAAGCCGGCGGCGTGCTCGTGGCCTTCGGCGGCTCCGCGGTGCTCGGCCATCATCTCGGCCTGCCGGTAAGCGACCACCTCGTCGAGGTCGCGCAGGATGGCAGCGAGAAGCCGCTGCCGGGGACGAAGTTCTACATCCCCGGATCGATTGTGAGCGTCGCCGTCGACAACACCAACCCCGTGGCGTTCGGCTTCGAGAAGAAGGTTGACGTGTTTTTCGATGCGAGTCCGGTGCTGGAGTTGGCGCCGAACGCGTCGCTGCAGGGCGTGAAGCCGGTGGCGTGGTTTGACTCGAAGAACGCGCTGCGCTCCGGCTGGGCGTGGGGGCAGCATTACCTCGAGGGCGGCACGGCCGCGATCGAGGCGCCACTCGGCAAGGGCAAGGTGTTCCTGTTCGGGCCGGAGATCACGTTCCGCGCGCAGCCGCACGGCACGTTCAAGTTCCTGTTCAACAGCATCTATTACGGGACCTCCGTGCCCGCCGCGTCGGGCACGACGACCACGACGGCACCTTGACGCCTGCTTGCCATGAGCGAACCTACGGTTGCCGTAGGCCAATGTAGGTGAGTCGAATGGATACGCTGTTTTCGGTGGCAGGAGCAGTGGCGGCCGTTGGCTGGCTGCTGCTGCTCGGGCTGCCGAGACTCCACTCTGCGCAAATCACCGCGGGCATCGTGATTCCCTTGTTGCTCTCTGCTCTCTATCTCTTCCTCATCGTCCAGAACTTTTCCGGCGCCCCCGGCGGCTTCGGCTCGCTCGCCGACGTCGCACTGCTGTTCTCGAAGCAGGAGCTGCTGCTGGCGGGCTGGGTCCACTATCTCGCGTTCGATCTCTTCATCGGCGCGTGGGAGGTCCGCGATTCGCAGCGGCACCAGATTCCGCACCTGGTGATGATCCCGTGCCTGGTGATGACCTTCCTGCTGGGACCGATCGGCCTGCTGTTCTACTTCGCGATCCGCACCGCCAAGACCCGCAAGCTGGAGCTCGGCGGCGCATGATCCGCGAGCTCCGTGCCCGCGATCCGCTGCTGTTCTGGACCGGCGCCGTCCAACTCCTCGCGCTCCTCGTCGTGACGCTGATCTCGATCAGCGACACCCGCCTGATCCTGGGGCTCAACCCGTGGATCAAGCCGATGAAGTTCCTCACCTCGATCGCCATCTTCCTGTGGACGGTGGCGTGGTTCATGCCCGAGACGCAGCACAAGCCGACGCGGCGCGGCCTGGTGAGATGGACCATCGCGGTGGCGATGACGATCGAGATCGTGCTGATCATCCTGCAATCGGCGCGCGGCACCACGTCGCACTTCAACATCACCAGCCCGTTCGACGTGGCGGTGTTCGCCGTGATGGGCATCACCATCACCATCAGCACGATGGCGATGATGCTGTTCATCTGGATTCTGCGCCGCGACACGCCGCCCCAGCGCGCCGGCTATTTGTGGGGCGTGCGGCTGGGCGTCTTGCTGTTCGTGATCGCCAGCTGGCTCGGCTTCGTCATCGTGGCCAATAACGGCCACACCGTGCCCGCGCCAGACGGCGGTCCCGGCCTGCCGTTCGTCAACTGGTCCACCACCGGCGGCGACCTCCGCATCGTCCACTTCTTCGGGATGCACGCCATGCAGGCGCTGCCGATCTTCGGCTTCCTGCTCGACCGCGCCTTCGGTGGCGACAAACCTTCAGGTTTGTCGATTCCCGCGAAACTAGTGCTGGCCACCGGCATCCTATGGCTGGCCGCGATGAGCGGCCTGCTGATGATGGCGTTGCAAGGCCGGCCGCTGCTCGCGCTATAGTTGCAGTCACGATTTAGCCACGAAGAACACGAAGTTTTTCAAAGTATGACTTCGTGTCCTTCGTGCCTTCGTGGCTTTATTTGAGGGGAGTAGATATGAACTATTACGGTGCAAAAGAAATGGCCGAAAGCTGGCGCACGGTCCGCAAGAACACGATCCAGGTGGCCCAGGACATTCCCGAAGACAAATACTCCTTTCGTGCCGCTCCCGAAACGATGACGGTCGCCGAGGTGTTCTCGCACCTCGCCGTCACGCCCTACTGGGCCCAGCAGTGCCACTTCATCGAAAAGAAATCGACCGTGACGCGGGAAGACTTCGGCAAGTGGATGGGCGATAACGACAAGAATGCCGCCACGCTGACCAGCAAGGCCGCGATCATCGAGGCGCTGACGAAGAACGGCGAGCAGTTCGCCAGCCAGATGGCAGGCATGAGCGACGCGCAGCTTGGCGAGCAGGTCACGCTGCCGATGGGCACCAAGACCCGCTTCGAGATGCTGCTCGGCGTCAAGGAGCACGAGATGCACCATCGCGCGCAGCTGTTCCTGATCGAGCGCCTGCTCGGCATCGTGCCCCACCTGACCCGCGCCCGCCAGGCCGCCATGGCCGCGCGCGCGTAGAGGCGGGTCTCGAGACCCGCCTGACACGCATGAAACTACTTTGCGCCGGTGAAGCGTTCGAGGATCTGATCTTCGTCGGCCTCGACCGCATTCCCGGTCCCGGCGAAGAGGTCAAGACCGACACCTTCGAGGCCACCGTCGGCGGCGGCGCGGTGATCACCGCCGTCGCCGCGGCGCGGCTCGGCGCGAAGGTCGATCTGCTGAGCGCGCTCGGGCCTGCCGCGGTGAAACGGCTGCGCAAGGAGCGGGTTCGCGTCACCAACTTGATCCGCCCCGGCGAGAAGCACGCCATCACGGCAGCGATTTCCACCACC
>JANOZI010000643.1:0-2091 GCA_031429375.1 Acidobacteriota bacterium
ATTCGCCACGCGCGTGTTGCGCCACACGCGCAACGCCGCCATGGAGGCGGGCACGGAGATCGAGGTGGTCCCCGAGTTGACGGTCCAGAGCGAGCCGATCAAGGCGTTTTCCGGACGGCCGCCGTCGCTCGGCGGACCGAAGCGCGTGTCACGCCAGGTGCCGGTGGTGACGTTCGGCATCGGATCGAGCTTCACTCCCGCGAGCGTGTCCTTGTAGCTGACCAGCGTGCGATGGGGCGTACCGGAGCCATCGATGCTCGATTCCCAGCGCGTCTTCCAGAACACTTCGTTGCCGCTCATGAACGCGAGGTTGACGCCGGCATTGCGGGCGTTCTCGACGTTGGTGCGCTGCGCGCCCGACCAGTACTCGTCATGACCGACCGACAGGAAGACCTTCGGTTTCTTGGCGCTGGTGAGGCCGACCGTGGGATTGGCGCCGAAGCGATCGCTGTCGACGCCCGACCAGTACTTGACGTTGAAGCCGTTGGCCTCGAGGAACCGCAACATCGGATATTCCGCGCTGAACACCCAGCTGGGGTTGCTCGTCACGCGCGTCGTGAAGGGGCGGTTGTAGCTGACCTTGGCGGCGCGACCCGAGCAGCCGTAGGCCGAGCCCGAATTGCTGAGCGGTCCGCCGCAATACAAGCTGTTGCCGCCGTAATTGTTATACGCCTGCCACGTGGTGTCCGAGGTCTGGAACAGGATGTCGGCCTGTTGCGAATCGTTGCGGACCACGAACACGATGTGACTGGCCGCGCCGATCGGCGCATCCCGGCGCGTGGGTTTAGCGATATAGATGCCCGACACCGCGGTGGCCGGTACGGCCCACGACGCCGACACCTGCCAGGTGCCGCAATCGACGAGCCCGCTGGTGGGCTGGGTCGCGCAGGTCGGTTGAATCTGCGGCAGTGCTGCGGACGGCTCGACGGACGCGACCTTGCGCGCGCCGGCGCCACCGTAGTAGCCAAGCCGGTAGATGTCGACGCGGTAGTTATTCGACGGGGTATCGATCTTGAAGTTGATGGTGCCGCCGACATTCACGCTCATGTCGCTGGCGAAGCCTTGAATCGAGGCATGCCCCGATCCGCTGATGTCCCAGTCTGTGTCGCCGGGCAGTAGGTTCTCGGCCAGGATCGGATTGTCTTCCGCCTGCAAGAGTCCTAACGGTCCTGAGCTGCGGCTCGCCACGAGAAGGATCGCGGCGATGAATGCGAGAAACAGTCTGGAGGGTGAGCGAAGTACGGATCGGTACCGACGACTCGTGATCATGGTTGCCATCAATCTTCAGGACCCGTCAGGGATTCGGGTCAGTAATGCCACGGGAGCTGACACAGGTACGACACGGCGTCACTACCCAGCGGCGTGCAATTGCACAAAAATCAAGTGGTGCGACATACCGGATAGCAACGAGCGTTCCAACCTCGGCCGGACGCTGGAAATTACAAGACTGGTAGGTGGAATGTGGTTGAGGGGTATAAAGCGGTTCGATTGGCGCTTAGGAGTGGCGGGCAGGACGCGACCGCCGCCGAATGGGCAGACGCCTGTCTGCCCCGGGCACGACTGCCGATCGCCTCGACACGCCGCTCGCCGGTCGGGGCAGAATTCTGTCGCCGCCGGCGGAGCCTGACCGGCCACCAGGCCGGTTGAGCGATTTCCTTTTTTCTCTGTCGTTCTCTATTTCGCCTGCTTGTGCAGGAAGCCGCGCCGCAGACCCGACGCCACGAACAACAGCGTCGCCCCGACGAGCACGGCCTCCGGACGCGCATCGAGCGGCTGGTTGACCCAGGCCGCCGAGGCCGGTAAAGCCCCGGCGCCCGCGGATCCAACAATGATCAAGGCCAGGGCTCCTAGAATGACTTTCATGGTCTTTTTCCTTTCTGGTTAAAGACCGAAGCGGGATGGGTCACACCCCGCCTCGGCTCACTACTGCAAACTTCGGCGCATTCCGCGATGCCCTATCTCTTGTAGGCCACCGTCACGTCGTTCAGGATCGGGGTCTTCGTCACGGTGGTCGACGTGCCCGCACTCCTGAACTGGATGTACTGAGACGATCCCGCGATCACGCCGGCGGCGCCAACCGGGGTAAAGGAG
>JANOZI010000644.1:0-1940 GCA_031429375.1 Acidobacteriota bacterium
GTAGCCGGCCAGCGCGTCGCTGCCGAACGTCGAGATCACGCGGACCAGCCCGATGTAGCTCGACGTGTCGATCAGGATCTGCAGAAAACCCGAGCCGCTTAATCGGCACACGTTCCACATCACCGCCGGCACCAGCCGGAGGTGCCGCGCGCGAATGTGAATCCGGCTGCGGCCGGACCCGAGCATCCACAACTGGGTCAGCACGGCGGTGCCGCGGCCGATGTTGGTCCCGATGGCTGCGCCGGTCACGCCCAGCTCCGGAAACGGACCAATGCCGAAGATCAGGAACGGGCAGATCACGATGTTGATGGCGTTGCCCAGCCAGAGCATACGCATCGCGATCGCGGGGTCGCCGGCGCCGCGGAAGATCGCGTTGATCAGGAACAGCAGCGTCACGGTGGCGTTGCCCGCGAACATCACCTTGGTGTAGCCGACCGATGATTCGATCATCAGCGGCGAGGCGCCCATCGCGCGCAGCAACGATTCGGCGTTGAAGTAGCCGACAAGCGCCACGGCCATCGCCACGATCAAGCCGAGCGCGATCGCCTGCGCCGCGGCCTGCGCCGCACCCTCCTCGTCTTTCTCCCCGACCCGCCGTGCCACCACCGCCATGGCGCCAATCCCGAGCCCGAGCGCCACCGTGTAGACGATGGTCAGCATCGACTCAGTGACGCCGACCGTCGCCACGGCCTCGGCGCTGACGCGCGAGACGTAAAAGACATCGACGACGGCGAACAACGATTCCATGGCCATCTCGAGCACCATGGGCACCGACAACATCACCAGCGCCGGCCCGACCGGGCCGGCGGTGTAGTCGCGATCGGAGCCGCGAACCGCTTCAACGAAAAGAGACCACCAGCGTTTCATGACATACCTGCGGCCCTTCGACTTGCGAAGGACAACCAGCCTGTTGAGCGCGTCGCGCGCCCCGGGCTAGTGAAGGTGAGCGACGATGTGTTGCTAGGTGAACGCGATCGCAAACCCGGCGCGGGGCGCCAGGTCAATCGGCGAGACGACAATGATGGTCTGCTTCATGGGATCGCTCAGGGAATTAACCGGGGAAGTTTACGAGAGGGTTTCCGTTCGTGTCAACTCCAGGATGAGCCGGCAGGTTCGCAGATTCTTCAGCATGCCGACGCGCGACACGCAGCAGATTCTGCGTACGAGGCATGACCCACTGCTGGTTTTTGGCCGAAACTCTCGCGGCACGGCCTTAGCAGCATCCATTGCGTGCCGAACGACGATGCTAGGATTGGCGAATGGAGGGGAGGGACGCGATGGCGCGCGCGGCTGGTTCCGCGACCAGGCTCACCTACGACGACCTCGTCGCGATGTTCCCGGAGGACGACCGGGTTCACCGCGAGCTCATCGGCGGGGAGATCTTCGTGACACCCTCTCCGGTCATTCGGCACCAACGGCTGGCGACGCGATTGGCGTTCTCTCTCGCCACGCACCTGGAGGCGCACCCGGATCAGGGCGAGGTATTCATCGCACGCCTCGACGTGGTCATGACTCCTTACGACGTGGTCGAGCCCGATTTGCTGGTCGTCCTCGACGACCAGCAAGACATCGTGAGCGACAAGAACATCCGCGGTGCCCCGGGTCTGGTGATTGAGGTTCTCTCGCCAAGTACCCAAAAGCGAGATCAGACGCTCAAGCGCCAGCTCTTCGATCGCGAAGGCGTTCGTGAATATTGGATGGTGGATCCCGACCGCAATCGGGTGATCGTTCATCGCCGCGCGGCCGACGGGTCATTCCCCCTCGTGACCACGCTTGATACAAACGAAACACTGACGACGCCGCTCCTGCCCGGCTGGGGTCTGCCCCTACACAAGCTGTTCCGCTGAAGCGCTTCACGACGGGGCACGGCCTCTCGATCGTGAAGGTCGCTGCCGTCGCGCGCCGCGGCGCGTTCGCGCTCCCGACACATTCCCCCATTC
>JANOZI010000645.1:0-2044 GCA_031429375.1 Acidobacteriota bacterium
GTGGGAGCGCCGGAACAATGCGCGGTCGGTGCAGGTCAACATCCCGGTGTCGGTGCTCGACTTCGCCAAGGCGCTGGGCTATGACACCCGCGTCGACGTGCCGGTGTCGGCCGACGAGAACAACTACTTCGTGAAGAGCACCTACCTGGTGCAGCAGAACCACACGCTCAACACGACCTACATGTATGACCACCGCGACTTGCTCGCCCAGCAGACCGGCGGCTCCAGTGCCGGTGACCATGGCTACGACGACAAGCGCCGGGCGTGGCTGCTCCTGGGCAACCTGACGTCCGTGTTCGGCTCGAGCGTCGTCAACGAGCTGCGGCTCAGCGCGTCGCACCAGGCGCTCGACCGCGTGCTGCCGGCCGGCTCGACGTCGAAGCCGGAGATCCGGTTCCCGACGGTGCAGTTCGGACGCGCCAGCAACATTCCGCAAAGCCGCGTGCAGGACAACTACATCATCACCAATGCCACCAACGCCCATCTCGTGGCCAAGGGCTCGCATGATCTCAAGTTCGGCTTCGAGGCCAATATCGTCCCGACCACCAGCCTGATCAATCAGTCGTTCAACGGCCTCTTCGAGTTCACGGCCGACCGTCCGGTGATCGCCGGCGACGCGACGACGCTGCCGTTCCGCTTCACGCAGGGCATCGAAGTCCGCGGCAAGCTGTCGGCGATGACCCGCAACGTGAACATCTACTCGACGTTCTTCAACGACCAGTGGCAGCCGCGCGACAACCTGACGATCAACCTCGGCCTTCGCTATGACTTCCAGCTCTGGCGCGGCGACCTCAACGGGCAGGACATCCCGTCGGCGCTCAATATCAACGACTTCTGGATCAGCCAGGTGTCGGGTCCGCTCAAGGGCCAGAACTTCAAGGCGGCGCCGAACGACCTGAACAACTTCGCGCCGCGCCTGGGCCTGACGTGGGATCCGGGTGGCCGGGGCCGCTCCGCGGTCCGCGCCGGTTACGGCATTTACTACGACCAGATCAACACCACGACCCTGCGATCGGTGGTGGCGGGCTATCCCAACTTCATTACCTCGCAGATTGCCAACGACTCGCGATCGGGTGCCAGGCTCCCCAACGATTTCTTCCCGAACCTGCCGACGTTTACGTTGCCGGAATCGGTGGGGAGCGCCTTCCGCATCGCCAGCCCCGATGCGCAGTCGCCGTACACCCACCAGTCGACCGCCGGCATGAGCCATCAGCTCGGCTCGAAGTACGCCGTCCTGGCCGACTACGTCTACATGCGCGGCGAGCACTTCCCGCTGACGCTCAACGTCAATGCGCGCCAGGCCGACGGCAACTTCCCGCTGATCGCCGCCGGCACCCGCATGCTGTTGTATGCCGATGTGGCGCCGATGCGGATTCACCAGGCGCAGTTCCGCCTGGAGCGCCACTTTGCCGATCGCTTCGGCTTTCTGCTTGGCTACACGCTGGGCAGCGCGAAGACGATTGCCGACAACGGCACGCCAAGCGACAAGTACAACCTGATGGCCGACTGGGGTCCGACCTCCAATGACGTCCGCCATCGATTCGTCAGCAACGTGATCTACGAGTTGCCCTACGGGATTCAGGTGGGCGGGATCGTCACCGGCAATTCGGCGCCGCCCTACAACATCATCACCGGCACCGACGTCCATCGGGACGGCGACAACAACGATCGTCCCTCGGGCGCCGGCTTCAACAGCGGCCGCGCCGACAGGTTCTTCACGACCGACGTGCGGGTGTCGAAGAAGTTTCGCTTCGGCCGCGGCGCTGGCGAGGTGCTGTGGGAGATGTTCAACCTGTTCAACACGGTGAACTTCAACAATTACCAGGGCAACCAGAGCTCCGCTGCGGGCCGGACCTCGACCGGGATTGCCACCGGCTTCGGCCGGCCGCTGCAGGCGTTCGACGCATTCCAGGCGCAGCTGGGCTTCAAGCTGACGTTTTAGAACGGGCCGAGCGTCAGGAGATAAGAAAGGTAAACGGACATGTTGACGAGATGCTTTGCCGTATTCGGAGTGGTGGCCGTATTGACCTGGACCGCTTCGGCG
>JANOZI010000646.1:0-2192 GCA_031429375.1 Acidobacteriota bacterium
TGTCGGCCGGCGCACGAGTCGTCCGCGTGCTGCCGGATCAACGCACGCTCGAAGAGGTCTATCTCGAGCTGGTCGGCGCCGAGCCATGACGAGCACCACCGGATCGGCGTGGCAACGCGTCAGCGCGCTGGCGCGGAAGGACGCCGCGGAGCTCGCGCGCAATCCCGGCGCGATTCTGCCCGCGGTGATGATGGTCGTGGGCTCGCTCGTGCCCGCGTTCTTCGTGGTGGTGGGCGCGCCGATGATTGCCGGCCGGAGCCTGGAAGCGTCTGGACAGTTCAGCGAAGAAGCGCGCGCCGCCGTCAGCCAGATCCCCGAGCTGGCCGGATTGAGCGGCAACGGCCTGATCCAGGCCTTTCTATTTCACCAGTTCACGTTGTTACTGCTGCTGGTCCCCGTCGTCGGCGCGATGGCGCTCGCGACGCATTCGGTGATCGGGGAGAAGCAATCGAAGGCGCTCGAGCCGCTGCTGGCCACGCCGCTCTCGACCGTGGAGCTGCTCGCCGCCAAGACGCTGACCCCGTTCGTGTTCGCGCTGGCACTCTCGTGGATTGCCGCTGCGTTGTTCATCGCCGGCGTCTGGCTGGTGAGCGAACCCGGCGTCTGGCGCGCGATGCTCGGGGTGCGCACGTTCCTGATGCTGGGCGTGCTGGGCCCGCTGGTCGAACTGGCCGCACTGCAGTTGTCGGTGATCGTCTCGTCACGGGCCAACGATCCGCGCTCAGCGCAACAACTGACGTCTCTGCTGATCCTGCCCATCACCGCCGTCTTCGTCGCTCAACTGATGGGCGCGTTCATCGTCGGGCCCACGACTCTCCTGCTCGGCTCTCTGGGCTGCCTGATCCTCAACGCCATTCTTCTATGGGTCGGCGTTCGCGTGTTTCAGCGCGAGACGATTTTGATGCGGTGGAAGTAGGTTCACGGAGGTTCCTCACGGAGGTTCCTCACGGAGGTTCCTCACGAAGGTTCCTCACGAACGTTCAGTTCAGACCCCCGGTGTAGAACCCCCCGTGTAGAACCGTCGTGTAGAACCCCTGTGGAGAACCCCGGAGAACTTCGGTGGAGAACCCTCGTCTTTTGATTAGTGGCAACGGGCTTAGCAATGTCCAAGACGAACCCGCACTAAGTCCTACTGCAACGAAAGAAAGCATTACAACTGTGTCTGGCCGCATGACGTTTCTGACGCTAACCGCTCTGCTTGCGTCGAGACGTTGCCGGTCATAGCTCAGCTAACTCGATGCCGTGAGAGGATTCGCGGTCTCCGTCCGTCTATAGATGTCCGCCGTACCTCTCGAGCAAGTATAAGAGCGATTTCATGGGAGACATCCAAGCGGGCCGCATTAACGCATCGCCGCAATTCTTCAATATCGGCGAAGCGACCGTCGAGAATTTCCTGAGAGAATTGACGATGCGCGACGAGTGGCGCCTCGCACCACTGACCACGGTGGAGGTGCGACGATTTGACGCAACAGCAAGCGACAAAAATTCACGGGTCGTGCTTTCCGCATTTATCCACGCGACGAACGGCGTCTTGTCGGACGCAAGCTTCTCAGGCGAATACGTCGATCCTGGTTCTGGACCGGTTTTCAAGAGCGCGCTAAAACAGAGCGGCGACGTTGAGGCTAATCTCGTCTCCGCGTTGAGGAAGCGTGGCGCACAATACCTGCCATCGGCCACCGACGAATTTCTTGCCGCGCTGAATCTGAAGAGGTTTTCTGGTGTGTTAGGACCGTTACAAGAGGCACGCGCGCGCTTCTCCGTTGTACCGGTCGAAGTCACACGCGACGTCGAGTTTTGGCCGTCATGGGTTGTCGACATTAAGACGTCGTTGCCTTCTGGCGGGAGCCGTTGTTTTTTTCTATTGGTCAATCCCCTTAGTTTGCGAACGACGAGAATTAGCAGTACTGAATGTAAACCCAGCGCTCCGTGATTTCAGTGAGCGTATTGCTCGCGCTGTTCGCGGTAATTGGTCGATTTACAAGTAACTAGCGAGCAGTCGACTGCGGCGATGCACCGCGGTCCTGACGGCGTCGATCTTTGATCAATCGCCAATCGGTCGGTTGTCCATCGAGAATTTAGCGCCGCCCTCGAGACAGGGTGTGCAGCACCGATAGACGCCGATGATCGCGGCGAACGGCCGCCATCAGCAGCAGCCTCGGCGGCACTGGCGGTTGCGCGGTCAGCACCGCCGC
>JANOZI010000647.1:0-4296 GCA_031429375.1 Acidobacteriota bacterium
GCGCGCCACCGCGCGAGCCAGTGCGGGCTGGCCGCCTTTCATCTCGATGATGATGCGCGTGGTGGCATAACGGGCGAGCACGGCATCCAGCCGCGGTACGCCGCTGCCCTGGCCGCGGAAGGCCGGCACGCCGTCGCGCTCGAATCGATGGCCCGCATCGACGCGCGCGAGGTCATCAGCCGTGAGGGCGCCGACCGGACCGGTGCGGTCGGTGGTGCGTTCCAGGGTGTGATCGTGGATCACGACTGGAATGCCGTCGGACGACAACTGCACGTCAAGCTCGAGGCCGTCGGCGCCGAGGGCGAGGCCGTTGTCGAACGCGGCGATGGTGTTCTCCGGCGCGAGCCGCGCACCGCCCCGATGGGCAAAGACCAACGGACGCGGTGACTGAAAGACCGGTGGACGCACCGCGACATGTTAGCCGCAGATAGAGGCGATCCGCAGATTACGCAATCACTGATTCTTGACGGGATAGCACTCCTTGACGGGGCGGCACTCCTTGACGGGATCTTGCTCAGCGAGATCGGGCAAAAACCTGCTGCTGGTCGAGATCTTGCTTTGCGAGATCCCGTCAAGAAGTGCGATCCCGTCAAGAGTTGTAATCCCGTCAAGAAGTGCAACCCCGTCAAGAAGTGCCTTCCCGTCAAGGAGTGCCCATATACTCCGGCCGTGCGGATGTTCGAGACGATCGGCGCCGTCTTCGTCACGCTCTTGCCGCGGCGTTACTGGCGCCGCTTCGACTGGATGCCGATCCACGTGATGGCACCTGTGTCCGGTGCCCTGACCGCGCTCGCCGGCACGGCGCTCGGCATCACCGGCTTTTACGCGTACCTGGAACGCGTCCGGGCCTCGCCCGCGACCTCGATTCTCGAGATCTCGAAACTGCAAGTCGCCGGAAAGTTGCCGGAAACAGCGGCGGTCAGCGCCGTGCCGTCCGCGATTTGGATGACTGCGCCCCTCGCGTTCGCCTTGTTCACGCCGCTCGGCTTGTTGTGCGTTTACCTGGCCGGCAGCGGCTGGGTGCGGGTGGTGTCGTGGTGGATCGCCGAACCGCACGGCGATCCGGTGCTCACCGGCCTCGACTGGCTGGTCACGCGGACGCGTACCATGACCCGGGAACGCACGGTCAGCCGCGCGCGACTCCAGGCCGAGGGCGCCGAGGAGCCCGATCGCCTCTACCCAGGAACGTGGGCGGAGTTGCCCGAGGTCGATCTGGTGGTCGTCGCCTCACGCCGGAAGCCCGGGTGGCAGAAAGGCACGTTCGTGATCACGCCCGAGGGGTGGTACACGTTGGGCGAGCCGTTCGACCGCCGGACCCGGCGCGGCATCCGCACCGTCTATCCGCTGACGCTGCAAAAGGACAACGCGGTGCTGCGAAAGGGCGTTTCCTACGAGTTGCCGCCGCTGCGGGACCACGACAAACCTGACGGTTTGTCGCCACGGCGAATCTGAAGGTTTGTCGCCACGGCGCGCGGGCGAGGGATAATAGAGCTATGTCGTCCTCTCCACGGATTGAAACACTTGCACAATTGAAAGCCGCCGTCGCCCGGGGCGAGGTGCGCCGCCGCTCGGTCAGGGACGAGGTGCGCGACAACCTGTCGGAACACCTGCGCAAGAAAGACCCGCTGTTCCCCGGCATCATCGGTTACGACGACACGGTCGTGCCGCAGCTGGTGAATGCCGTGCTCGCGCGGCATCACTTCATCCTGCTCGGCTTGCGCGGCCAGGCCAAGACGCGCATCCTGCGCGCGTTGACGACGCTGCTCGACGAGTGGATTCCGGTGATTCCCGACAGCGAGATCAACGACGATCCGCTCGCGCCGCTGTCGGCGTTCGGGCAGGCGCGCGTCAAGGCCGAAGGCGATCAGATGCCGGTGGCCTGGCGGGCGCGCGAAGCTCGCTACGTTGAAAAGCTGGCGACGCCCGACGTGACGATTGCCGACATGATCGGCGACATCGATCCGATCAAGGCCGCCCGGAGCGGCCTGCAGCTCGGCAACGAGCTGTCGATGCATTTCGGCCTCCTGCCCCGCTCCAATCGCGGCATCTTCGCCATCAACGAGCTGCCCGACCTCGCCGGCAAGATCCAGGTCGGCCTGTTCAATATCCTGCAGGAGGGCGACGTCCAGATTAAAGGCTATCCGGTGCGCCTGCCGCTCGACGTGATGATCGTCTTCACCGCGAACCCCGAAGACTACACGGCGCGCGGCAAGATCATCACGCCGCTCAAGGATCGCATCGGCGCCGAGATCCGCACCCATTACATGAGCAGCCGCGCCGACGCCATCGCGATCACGTCGCAAGAGGCGTGGGTGGCGCGCGGCCCGGCGATCGAGGTGCCGCGGTTTGTCCGCGAAGTGGTCGAAGAGGTCGCGTTCCAGGCGCGCAGCGAGCGCAAGGTCGACAAGCGCTCCCGCGTCAGCCAGCGCATGCCGATCAGCGTGCTCGAAACCGCGGTCTCGAACGCCGAGCGCCGCGCTTTGTTCAACGGCGAATCGCCGATCGTCAGCCGCGTGACCGATATTTATGCCGCGCTGCCGTCGATGACCGGTAAGTTCGAGCTCGAATACGAAGGCGAGCTGAAGGGCGCCGACCAGGTGGCACGCGACCTGGTGCGCGCCGCGGTGTCGAACGTGTTCGACGGCTACTTTCCCAACGAAGACCTGAAGCCGGTCATCGAGTGGTTCGACCTCGGCGGATCGCTGACGCTGTCAGACACGACGCCGGCCCAGTCGCTGGTCGAGCAGGCCCGGCGCGTGCAGGGCCTCGTCGAGCTCGCGCACCGCGCCGGCATTGCGCCCGATGCGCCGGTGCCGATGCTGGCCGCCGGCATCGACTTCGTGCTCGAAGGGCTGTATTCGCAGAAGAAGATCAGCCGCAGCGAAGAGCGCGGCTATCACGGCGCCGAACCGGCCCGTCGCGCTCCGCAACAGCAGTCGCGCACGCCGGTGCTGACGCCGGACGATGAGGATGATACGGAAGGCGGCGGCGGGCGGAAGAAGAAGCGCTATTACAACTGAGGGCTTGGGGCTTGATGCTTGATGTAGAGGCGGGTCTTTAGACCTGCCTGACGATCGATGAAATACAAATACACGAAATACGTTCCCAACCTGATGGACGAGCTCGACATGGACGACCTCATGTCGAAGCTCTCCGACTTGCTGCTGTCGAGCGGTTTCGGGAACCCGCGCGATACCGGTGACGACAGCGACCGCACCATGCAGGCCCTGCACGACGCCATTCTCGAGGCGCTGTTCAATGGCGGCGTGCTGCCCGAAGACACGCTCGAGAAGATGTTTGGCGATCAGGCCGAAGGCACGCAGGAGCAGATGCGCGAACAGCTGGAGCAGCTGATCCAGCAAATCATCGAGCGCATGAAGGAGTCGGGCTACATCACCGCCCCGCCCGATCTGGATCCCGAGAAAGCGCGCCGCGCCCAGGGCGGCGGTCCTGGAGAGGGTGAACCCGGCGAGGTGAAGTTCGAGGTCACCGACAAGGCGCTCGACTTTCTCGGCTACCGCGCGCTGCGCGACCTGCTCGGCTCGTCTGGCCACAGCAGCACGGGCCGGCACGACACGCGCGACCTGTCCACGGGCATCGAGACCAGCGGCGCGCCGAAGCCGTACGAGTTTGGCGACGTGATGAACATCGACGCGACCGCGACGATCCTGAATGCGGTCAAGCGCGCATCGGAGGCTGCCGCAGAGACGGGTGTGGTGGACGCAAACGTAGAGGCGGGTCTTCAGACCCGCCTTGACGGCGCCCCGGCGGTCCACACGTCGGGGATCGACATCGACTACTCCGACCTGATGGTCGCGCAGGGCGAGTATCAAAGCTCCTGTGCCACCGTGCTGATGCTCGACTGCAGCCACAGCATGATTCTCTACGGCGAGGACCGCTTCACGCCGGCCAAGCGCGTGGCCATGGCGCTGTCGCATCTCATTCGCACGCAGTATCCCGGCGATACGCTCCATGCGGTGCTGTTCCACGACAGCGCCGAAGAAATCCCCCTCCGGGAGCTCGGCCGCGTGCGCGTGGGCCCGTACTACACCAACACGCGCGAAGGCCTGAAGGTGGCCCGCCGGATCCTCGAGCGCCAGCGCAAGGACATGCGGCAGATCATCATGATCACCGACGGCAAGCCGTCGGCGCTGACGCAGGCCGACGGCAGCATCTACAAGAACCCGTTCGGGCTCGATCCGTTCGTGATTGGCGAGACGTTGTCAGAGGTGTCGGCGTGCGCCAAGGCCGGCATCATGATCAACACCTTCATGCTGGCGCGCGACTACGACCTGG
>JANOZI010000648.1:0-3116 GCA_031429375.1 Acidobacteriota bacterium
GGTGGTCTTGGTTTCGGCCTGGGAATTGGCGAACATCGCGTCGAACTTCGCGCCCATGTCGTGCGCCTTCGAGGCGTCCGCGATCTTGACGACGTACCAGCCGACCAGGCCCTCGCCGCGCAGGCGGTTTTCGTCGAGGTAGTCGTAGCGGAAGAACAGCTGCGTTTTGTCGACGCCGGCCTCGCCGTCGTAGAGGCCGACGATGTTGAAGTCCCAGACCTGTCCTTGTTTCGGTTGCCAGATCGTGCCGATGATCGGAATGCGATCGCCGAGCTTCCAATTGAAGCGCTTCGCCAGGTCCACGCCGACGACCGCGCCCTGGCGGTCCGCCTGCCACGCCGCCACCTGTTCCGGTGGCACCTTGAACTCCGGGTACATCGTCAGGAACGGCTCGGGTTCCACGGCCATCTGGGCGAAGAAGTTCGCGGGATCCTGATAGACACCGCCGAACCAGGACTGGTGCGTCGCCAGCGTGACGCCTTCCATCGTGCTGAGTCGCGGCAGGTACGACACCGGCAGCGGCATGATCAGGCTGACCTTGTGGATCAGGATCAGGCGATCGAGCCCGGCGATGTCGACGCCGAAGGTGAACGCGGTTCGGATCGTCATCAGCAGGCCGAACAGCAGGAAGGCGACGAAGATCGACAGCAGCGTGAAGATGGTGCGGACCTTCTTGCGCCACAGGCTGCTCCACAGCAACGGCAGGAACTTCATGCGTGCACCTCTTCTTCCATCAGGAGGCCTTTCTCCAGGTGCAGCGTCCGCTTGGCGCGCTCGGCCGCGCGCGGGTCGTGGGTCACCATCACGATGGTCTTGCCGTGATCGCGGTTGAGCGCCTGCAGTAAATCGAGGATTTCGTCGCCGGCCTTGCGATCGAGGTCGCCGGTCGGCTCGTCGCAGAGCAGCAGCGTGGGGTCGGTGACGATCGCGCGCGCGATGCCGACGCGCTGCTCCTGGCCGCCCGACAGCTGCCGCGGATAGTGCTTGGCGCGATCGGCAAGCCCGACGACTTTCAGCGCGATCGCGACGCGTTTCTTGCGCTCGGCCTTCGAGAGGCTGGTGAGCAGCAGCGGCAAGTCGACGTTGCGCTCCGCGGTCAGCACCGGCAGCAGGTTATAGAGCTGGAAGACGAAGCCGATGTTGTTGGCGCGCCACTTCGACAACTGCCCACCGGACAGATTGACGATGTTGGTGCCGCCGACTTCGATGGAGCCGCCGGAAGGCTTGTCGAGCCCGCCCATCACGTTGAGCAGCGTCGTCTTGCCGGACCCCGACGGGCCCATCAGCGCCAGGAAGTCGCCCTTCGGAATGTCGAGGTTCACGCCCTTGAGCACGTCGATTTTCTCGTTGCCCCGGCTGAAGTACTTGTGCACGCCGTTGATCTTGACGAGTGATTCCATGAACGCCTGACCCCCAGTAGGCGGGACTAAAGTCCCGCCGCTACTTGATAACAAATAGCGTGCCTTCGGCGAGCTCGGGCGGCGGTGAGACGACGACGCGATCGCCGCCCTTGAGGCCGGCCGTGACCTCGAGACGGTCGCCGTCGGTGCCACCCGTCTTGATCGCGCGGCGCTCCACCGTTTGATCCCGGACGAGAAACACGTAGCGGGCCGCGCCGTCTTCCTTGACCGCGCCCTTCGGCACGAGCGTCATCGGCTGCGCCACGACCGCCGTCGTCGCGTCGGCATCTTTCGCGCGCAGGAACGTGACCTTCACGCCCATGTCGGGCAGGATGCGCGGGTCGAGCGCGTTGAAACCGATGCGCACCAGGACCGTGGCCTTCTGGCGATCCGCCGTCGGCACCACGGCGATCACGCGGGCCGGGATTTGCCAGTCGGGATAGGCATCGAGCACGGCGCTCACCGGCTGGTCGGGCGTCACCCGGTTGATATAGCTTTCGTTGACGTCCACTTCGATCTCGAGCGAGCGCATGTCGACGATGGTGCTGATGCCGGTGCGGGTGAAGCCGCCGCCGGCGGACACGGGGGAGACCATCTCGCCTGGTTGGGCATCTTTCGACAGCGCCACGCCGCTGAACGGCGCGCGGATCACCATGTCGTCGATCGCCGTCTGCTGCATGGCAATCTGGCTTTCGGCAACCTTGACGGTTTCCTGCGCCGATGCGATACGCGCCACGAGCGAATCGACTTCGGCTCTGGCGTTGTCGATGTCGTTGGGCGTGTTGAGGCCCTCCTTGCGCAGTTGCTCTTGGCGGCGCATCGAGACGCGCGCTTGTTCGAGTCGAACTTCGCTCTCGGGAATCTGGCGCTTCGCCGACTCGAGCTGCGCGCGATACAGCCGCAGCCCGGCCTGTAGTGTGGAGTCGTCCAGGCGGGCGAGCACCTGGCCTTGGCGCACCGCCATGCCTTCCTCGACGTTGACCTCGATCACCTTGCCGGTGACTTTCGACGACACGGTGGCCCGGCGGCGGGCGGTCACGTAGCCCGAAGCGTTCAACACCGATGCCTGTGTGCCGGCGGCACGCTCGGTGACCGTGGCGACTTCAACTTCGACCGGGCGTTCGCGCGTCCACCACGCCCAGCCGGTGGCGCCCGCGCCCACGATGAGCACGAGCAGCACGAGCCACTTCACCCAGCCGCGGCTGTCGGTGCGCATCGGCTCTCGCTCGATGCGCAGTGCTGATAGGTCGTCGGTCGAATCAGTCAACGGATGAGGTCCTTGTGGAGCCCGAAATCATATGCGAACAAAAGGCGAAAATCAAATCGCCCGCTATAACAACGTCGTTTCGCGGCGGCGGTTTTCGACACCGGCCTTATCACTGTAGTCAGTAGCTAGGACGCCGCCAAGGTGGTCGGGGTTCGGCGGAAGCGGACGTGCGGAAGGTTTCGGGAGTCGAGCGGCGGGAATCAGTTTTTGGGCGGTTTTATTTTCTCCTCTTTCAGTCGCCCCGCCTGCTGGGCCGCGCGGCGCAGGAGGAACTCGATCTGCGCGTTCAAGCTGCGCAGATCGTCGTTCGCCCAGCGCTGGACGGCGTCCAGCACGGCGGGGTCGACACGAAGGAGAAACGGTTTACGCCCGGCCAAGGTCTTCGTTTTTGGTAATTCGTAATTGGTTATTGGTTATTGATAAATGGTGCCGGTGTTGATGACCGGCTG
>JANOZI010000649.1:0-4861 GCA_031429375.1 Acidobacteriota bacterium
TTGCGTGCGGCAGGTGCTCACCAGCTCGCGCGTGTTGTTGCTGTTGGCGCCGCCGATGACAATGACGACGTCGCACTGGCGCGCCAGCTCAATCGCGGCGTTCTGCCGCTGCTTCGTCGGCAGGCAGACGGTGTCGATGAACCGCACTTGCGACTGCGGGAACTGCTCGCGGATCAACCCGACCAGCCGTTGCACACGCTCCAGGGGCTGGGTGGTCTGGGCGGCGACACCGAATCGCGGGCGTTCCCCTAGCGCACGCACCTCAACCTCGTTCTGGACAATATCGAAGTGCTCGAGGTCTTCGGTGAGGCCGCGCACTTCGACGTGGCCGCGCTGGCCGATGATGACCGGGTGGTAGCCGTCGCGGATGAGCGCATGGATGGCGCGATGCGCGACGCGCACGAGCGGGCAGGTTGCCTCCACGACGTGCAGGCCGAGGGCGCGGGTCGCGGCCAGCGACCGTTCCGAGGCGCCGTGCGCGGTGACCATCACGGTTCGCGTCTGGACTTGCGTGACGTCGGCCTCGATCCGAATCCCCCTGGCGCGGAGCTCGTTCAGCACGGCCGGGTTGTGGACCAGCTCGCCGAGGATGGTCAGCGGCGCGATTTCGCGGTGCTCGAGGGCCAGGGCGATTGCGTCGCGGACGCCAAAGCACATGCCGAGGTGGCTCGCCCGGATAATATTCAAATTACTTTGAACTATAAAGCCTAACGGCCGGACCTGTCAAGCTGCAGTTGGCCGGCCGGCATGGCGAGTCCCAGGAGGGGCAACGCCCCGACTCCCACGAGGCGCAAAGCGCCGAGCGCACGAGGCCACGACCTGTCGCGCCGTAGCGCGCCAGCGCGAAGGCGGAAGTGGCCGAGTCCTGTTAAAAGAGCGAGAGCTGAGCTTTTCTCTGCGAGCGCTTGCGGTAATCGTCGAAGACACTACGGCCGTCGAGCGACGGCGAGATCTCGTGCTCGTGGGCCATGACGACGTCGAAATCCGCTTCGGGTGAGTAACGGCGTTCGATCGCGCGCACGAACTTGTCGAGGCGCTTCATGCCGTCGATCTTGTCGGTGTCCCCCAGCCTCGCGGCATCGAGACCGCGGCGCAGCACGGCGATCGATTCGTCATAGGCCTTGAGCGGCACCGGAAACGGATGGCGGTCCTTGCCGCCCAGCGCAAACGAGAAACGCGCGGGATCGGTAAAGCGCGACGGCGCGCCGTGCACGACCTCGGCGATGAGCGCCAGCGACTGGAGCGTGCGCGGTCCGAGCTTTTCGAGCAGCAGCAGCGACGCGAAGTCGTTCAACTCGCGGCCGTACGCCACCGCGAGCACAGCGCCCAGGCGCTTGAGGTCGAGGTTTTCGGCGCGCACGTCGTGGTGGACCGGCACCACCAGCTTGCGCGCGTCGGCGAGGGTCTGCTCGGGATCGGTCCGGGCCATCGTCAGCAGCGCGTCCTGCGCCGCCTTGGCTCTCGCGTCGACGAGGTTCTGAATCACGCCCGCGTCTTCGCCCACGATGCCGGTGTGAGGTTCGCTGGTGAAGTCGCGCACCGCCGGCGAGTGCCAGTGATAGCGCCGCGCCAGCCGCGAGCGTTCGTTCATGCCCTGCTGGACGATGGCCCACTCGCCGGACCTGGTGAGGATGAAGCCGTGCAGATAGATCTGAAAACCGTCGGCGATGGCGTTGTTGTCAACGCGCGCGGCCAGGCGGCTGGTGCGGACCAGCGCATCGCCGTCGAGTCCCGTCTTGTCCGCGATCGCCCGCAATTCGTCGGGCGTGTTGCGCGAGTGGCGGCCGCGGCCGCCGCAGATATAAATGCCGAGTTCGTGCGCCCGCGGATTGAGCCCGCGCTTCAAGGCGCCCAACACCGACGTCGTGATGCCGGATGAATGCCAGTCCATCCCCATCACGCTGCCCATCGCCTGGAACCAGAACGGATCGCTCAACCGGCTGAGCAGCGCCGACGCGCCGTAGTGATGGACCACGCTCTCGGAGATGGCGGTGCCAAGCGTCGTCATCCGCGTGGCGAGCCACGGCGGCACGCGTCCGCCATGGAGCGGAAGATCGGCGACGCCGGACCGTTTCATCCGCCCATTGTGCCGCAGTGACTAAAGATCAGCCGCCAATTCCTGGGTGAGAACAGCGGCCGGGATCTCTTTGCAAACCGGATTGGTGCCCGACCACAACGGCGAAAAATCACCGGAGCCCTGGCTCTCGGCTTTCGCGCGCAGCGGCGCAACAGCGGCTGCGGCCAGCGGAAACGGCGGCGCCTCGTGGTTAATCGGCCCTACCTCTCTCACCAGGCGATTGACGATGCCGCGGGCGGGGCGACCCGTGAACACGTTGGTGAGCTCGGTGTGGCGCGCGGCGTTGCTCTTTAGGGCGGCGCGGTGCACCACGCTGGTCGTGGCTTCCGGACAGAGAAGATAGGCGGTTCCAATCTGGACGGCTGCCGCGCCGAGCCTCAGCGCCGCCGCGACGTCTACCGCGTTCGCGATGCCACCGGCCGCGATCACCGGCACGTTCACCCTCGCGACCATCTGCGAGACCAGCGCACTGGTGCCGGGCTGCTCGGTGAGATCGTCGGTGAGAAAAATGCCGCGGTGACCGCCGGCCTCGACCCCCTGGGCAATAATCGCATCCACGCCTCTCGCCTCGAGCCACAGCGCCTCGTCGAGCGTGGTGGCCGACGACAGCACCTTCGCACCCCACGATTTCACCTGCGCGACGAGATCGGCAGACGGCAAACCGAAATGAAAGCTCACGACCGCGGGCCTGAACTCGCTCAGCACCTCCGCCGCCTCGGCGTTGAACGGCCTGCGCTGGGGACCGGCGTGAACCTGATCAGGATCGATCCCCAACTCGCGGTAGTACGGCAGGAGCGCGGCTTGCCACTTCGCTTCGCGCGCGGCATCAGGCTCGGGCGTAATGTGACAGAAGAAATTGACGTTGAGAGGCTTGGCGCTTTGCGATCGAAACGCGGCGAGCTCCGCCCGCATCGCATCAGGGCCGAGCATGGCGCACGGCAGCGATCCGAGCCCGCCCGCATTCGCCACCGCCACCGCCAGCGCGCTGCCCTGCACCCCGGCCATCGGCGCCTGGATGATCGGCAGGTTCGTCAGGTTCCACAGGTTCATCAGGTTCCACAGGTTCGTCAGGTTCCACAGGTTCGTCAGGTTCGGCGGATTCGTCGGGTTACGTCGGGTTTCGCAGATTGGCCGCTGAGCCCCACGAGCCGCGCAGCGGCGAGTCCCACGAAGGCCCGAAGGGCCGAGTCCCACGAGGCGGCGAAGCTGCCGAGTCGCACGAGTCGAGCAGCGGCGAGTCCCCTACCGTGTCATCGACCGCTCGGCCTTGCCGGAGTAGTTGATGAACACGGTCTTCAGCTCGGTGAAGAAGTTGAGGCCCTCTTCCGCCATTTCGCGCTCGCCGACGCCGGTCGACTTGGTCCCGCCGAACGGCAGCTGCGCCTCCCCGCCGACGGTCGGCTCGTTGACGTGCACCATGCCCGTCTCCACTTCGTCCACAAAGCGCATCACCGACGTAATGTCAGACGTGAAGATCGACGTCGTCAGGCCGTACTCGACGCTGTTCGCGAAACGCAGCGCTTCGTCGAGCGACGATGCGGTGGTGATGCCGAGCACGGGTCCGAAAATTTCTTCCTTGAAGATGCGCATCTCGGGCGACACGCCGTCGAAGATGGTCGGCTCGATGAAGAAGCCGTGGCGCAGCGCGTCGGGCCGCGTGCCGCCGGTCAGCATGCGCGCGCCTTCGCCTTGCCCGACCTTGATGTAATCCATCACCGTCTGCCATTGCCGATCGTCAACCGACGGGCCCATGTCGGTCGCGTCATCCAATCCAGGGCCCAGCTTGATCTTCTCCGCCGCCGCGACCAGGCGATCGACCAGCGCGCCCTTGATGTCGGGATGCGCAATTACGCGCGAGGTGGCGGTGCAGCGTTGCCCGCTCGAGCCGAACGCGCCGCCATGAATGGCGACGGCGGCCTTGTCGAGGTCCGCGTCGGGCATCACGATCACGGCGTTCTTGCCGCCCATCTCGCACGTCACCTTCGCGCCGCGCTGGGCCGCCTTGACGTAGAGGGCGTTGCCGACGTTGTTCGATCCGGTGAACGAGATCGCCCGCAGCTCTTTGGCGTTCACCATCGCCTCGCCGACCTCGCGGCCGGTCCCGATCAGCATGTTGAACACGCCGGGCGGCAGCCCGGCTTCTTCGTAAATCTCGGCGAGCAGGACCGAGGTGGCCGGCGTCAGCTCGGCCGGCTTGAACACCACGCAGTTGCCAGAGACGATGGCCGGCGCGCTCTTCCAGACCGGAATGGCCCACGGAAAATTCCACGGCGCGATTAAGCCGACCACACCGAGGGGCTGGCGCACGGTGTAAGTAAACGTGTCGCGCGACTCGGACGGCATGGTCTTGCCGTGCATGCGGAAGCCTTCGCCGGCGTAGTACTCGAGCAGCGAGATGCCCTTCAGCACCTCGCCGCGCGCTTCCTTCAGGATCTTGCCTTCCTCGCGGGTCAGCGTGCGGGCGATTTCGTCGAGGCGGCTGCGGGCGATGTTGGCGGCCCGCCACAACACGCGGCCGCGCTCGGGCCCCGGCGTCTTGCGCCACGCCGGAAACGCGGCCACGGCCGCGTCGATCGCCAGCCGGACATCCGCCTTTGTCGCCAGCGAGTACTCGGCGATTACATCGCTGGTGTCGGCGGGGTTGATGTTCTTGCTGATCGCGCTGGAGGCGGGGTTATACCACTTGCCGTTCACATACGAGCCCGTGTTCATGACACGCACATTATCTCAGGTTCTTCACGAGGGTTCCTCACGAGGGTTCTTCCCAACGAGCGAAGCGAGTCC
>JANOZI010000650.1:0-1707 GCA_031429375.1 Acidobacteriota bacterium
TGGGTGAAGTCGAGCTGCTGTTGAAGGCCCGGCGCGTGTTGATGATCACATCGTCGGGCATGGAATAAACGGTTCTCAAGCCCGTCGCCGGGTCGAGGCGGACGTCCCACTTGTACATCTTCTGCACGTCCTTCCTGGTCATGCCGACCAGCCGGACGTTCCCGAAGTTCGACGTGCGCGCCTGGATGCGGCCGACGCCGTTGAACTGCCAGCCGCCAATGATCGCATTCACGACCGGGTGCGTGTTGGCGCCGAACCGCTCGCCATGGCCGATTGGCAGCGACCAGTCCCACTGCGTCTTGATGGCGTGACGAACCGAGGCATTGCTGGGGTTGCTGACCCGCCCGTAGTGGAAGCCGAGGAACGACGAGCCCGCCTCGAGGGCGTACTGATAACTGGCGTTGGCCTGCAGCCCGCGCGACAATCGCCGCCGTAGCTCGACCTGCAGCGCATGATAGCTGCTGAATGCGCCGCTGTCGGTGACGTTCACATTGTTCGCGTGCGGATTGACCACGAAAAAGTTCGCCGGGTAGCCGGCAGCGAGCGCATTCTGCCGGCGCGAGAGGGTGCCATCCAGATCGATCGCGGCGTTGGCGGTCCCGATGTTGGGATTCGGATTCGTCCGCACCAGCCGGCCGGCGAGCGTCGAATTGGTCCACGTATTGGTGCCGCCGGTGTACGCGTTCGGATTTCCGGCGTCCCTGGATCCATTCAGATACGCCAGGTAGATCGGCAGCGGATTCGTGCCGCTCCCGTCACCGAAGTACGCAAACGAGCCGAGGCGCGCGCCGCCGGCGGCGTTGTTCGCCTGCAGGTTCGCCACTGCGAGCTTGAACTCGTCAAGGAAACCGTTTTCGACGATGTTGCGCTCGTTGTAGTTCAGAGTGGACCACTGGTTGACGCCGCGAGTCCCGACGTAGCGGACTTCGACCGCGGTATTCCTGGCGATGGATCGCTGCACGCCCACCGTCCAGGTGCGGGCAGACGCCACTTCGATGTCCGGGTGGAAGCCGTCGATGTTGTCGGCGCGGTTGGGCCTGATCGCGATTGGGAACGTGGGCGTCTCAGGAAACGACGCGTTGTACAACCGGCCCGGTTCTCGCAACAGTACTGGCCACGTTTCGCCGGGTCCTACCAGGCCGGTGTTAATGTCGCGCGTCAGGCTGAGCGTGCTGCCGGGGTTCACACCGAACGCGCCCGTGAACACCGCCAGGCCCTGGCGCTCGTAGGCGACAGAGTAGCCGGCACGAAGCGTCGCCTGATCCGGGTCGCCGAGCAGTGTCCGCATGACGCCGCTCTCGACGCTCGGCCGCCAGGCCACGCCGATGTTCGGCGCGACGTTATTCCAGTCGGTGTGGTAGCCGAGCGTGCCTTTCGTCAACTGATCGAACTGGGGCACCTTGCCGCCGGTCGCATTCGGGTGGAAGAAATTACATGCGTTATAGATGTCGCCCGAGCCGAGGCCGGAGATCCCGCAGATGCTCTCCAGCGATGCGGCCGTCATGACGTCGTTGGAGGGCGAGAAGGGCATCTGCACGTCCCAGCGGAGGCCGGCATTGATCGTGAGCGTCGGCGACACCCGCCACGAATCCTGGATAAACGACGAGTACTCGTCCATGTTGCCGGCCCGCCGGCGCGCACCGAACGCCACGTACTTGTTGGTGTTGGCGTCGAGCGCCGCCTGCCCGGTTACCGACCGCACCCGCC
>JANOZI010000651.1:0-5554 GCA_031429375.1 Acidobacteriota bacterium
GGACCAGGTGCGAACCGCAGAAACGTTAGCCAAGCATTGCGGGCCGGTCGTTCTCGTCAATCAAGCCACGGAGCGCATACAGTCGCTCTACAGAAGGCTGTCATTCGCGGTCCAGTTTCTCGACGCTCCTCGTCGAATCAGTTGCAATGGAGATAGAAGTCCCGCGAAGGAGATCCTCGCCACACGGAATCTATGACGCCGCGCAGTACCTCGACTGGCGCTGTCGGGATAGCAATGCTTGATGGGATCCTGCTGAGTCGCGTTTTCCCGACAAGAATCACCTTCCCGTCGAGAAGTGCCTTCCCGTCAAGAAGTGCCCTCCCGTCGGGCGCAAGCCACTCTAGCGAGCGCGATCGGCTTCCGCCCACCACCACAAGACCAGCGCCATCGTCAGCAGGACGGCCGCCATCGCAATGGTTTGCACCTGCGATATCACACGCCCGCCGAATTCCGAGCCGGCGGCGTCGAAAAGCGCGCCGAAGTCGATGGTGATGGTGAGGAACCCCAATGACCACGCCAGTCCCGCGCCTCCAGCGGCGATCAGCAGCAGCCCCGCGGCGATCGCGAGGTTGAATCCCAGATCGAAGACGCGCTCGGTTTGCCAGCGCTCGCGCCCGACGAGCGTCATGACGCCCGCCGTGAACGGCGCCGGCGGCGCGGGCGCCTCGCGCGCGGCCAGCAGCCGCTCGATCGACCGGGCCCCCGCCACGCGCGACTGGCACAGCGCGCACGTCTCGAGGTGCGCCCGATCGTCGGCGCCGGGCTCGAGCGTCCCGTCGGCGATCGCTTCGATGAGCGGTTCCAGTTGCGCGCAGCGCACGTTAACGAAACTCCGTTTCGAGCAGGCGGCGCAGCTGCCGCTTGGCGCGGTGCAGGTGTGTCTTGACCGTGCCCATCGGCAGGTTCAATGCGTCGGCCAGATCTTCGTAGCGCATGCCCTTCATGTAGTGCCCGTTCACCAGCACCTGGTAAGGAATCGGCAGCCGCTGAATCGCCTTGTCGAGCCGATCCTTCAGCGCCAGATCGGTAAACGCCCGGTCGTCCGCACCGGGCTGGAGCCGCGGGCGATCCCCGCCCTCGTCCACCGCATCGAGCGACGTGACGGCCAGGTCCGGCCGCTCCTGCGACAGCACGTTGATCGTGATGCGATAAATCCACGTCGATAACTTCGACTCACCGCGGAAGTACGGCAGACCCTTGTGCACCTTCAGGAACACGTCCTGCGCGAGCTCTTCGGCCCTGGCCCGGTTCGTCACGCTCCTGGCCGTCAGCCCAAAGACGAGGCCCTTGTATTGGTCCACCAGCTCGCGAAACGCTGTCTCATCGCCCTGCCGGCACCGCTCGATCAGCTCGTGCTCGGCCACCCCGCCACGCCCAGTCCGCGTGCCGGGGGCCCCGGATTCGGTGGCCCTCATTCGACGTTAAGGAGATTAGAGCGGCGCGCCAAGGATTTTGTTTCGCTCCACTCCACCACGCAAACGACGCGGGGCGGGGGCCCCGGCTGAAACAATACCGATCGCGCGCCAGTCTAATCTTCCCAGTCACGGGATTGGAGTCCTAATGCAAGGCGAAGACCTGTTCGTATTCGTATTCGTGGTGGGCATGATTGCCGGCGTGATCGTCATTCTGATGGCGATGCGCCAGCGCTCGCAGCAGCTCGAGATGCAGCATCGCGAACGCATGGCGATGATCGAGCGCGGCCAGGTGCCAACCGAGCCGGCGAATTTCGCACACCGGCTCGTCAGCGCCGGGTCCCGCCCCGCCGTCGCGGGCGCGCGCTACATGTCGCTCGGCATCATCGTGGTGGCGATCGGACTCGGCTTGATGACCCTCGTGAGCGTGGCGGGTGGTTCGCCGGACGCGGGCGTCGGCGTCGGCGGCGCCATCATCATCCTCGGCCTGGCGTTCATCGCCAACAGTCTCGTCAGCCGGAACTACCCGCCCGACCTGCCTCCGTCGCCGCCGCGCCAAGACGATATTCGCTAAGCGGTCAGAGTAGAACGGCTGCGGCGGCGCCTCCCACGCCCGGCGACTCTTTTCCATTCCGTCCGGAACGCCCGAAGCTGGCCCTTGCCGCCGAGCCAGGCGACCCCCTGGTCCCGAACTCGGGGGAGATCGTGCCGGACCGTCCAAAACCGCACAGTCGCCTATCTCTTTTACACACCACAATTAACCGGCTTTGGCATTCGAACCGATAAGAACGCTGTGACGCAATTTTGCGCACACAATACGACCAATAAAGTCGTATTGAGTCACAATTAGTACGCTCGATTGCCGGTTTTCATGTAACCGAAAGGGCGAAGCTGTGTTCAGGACAGGCACCAGACGGTCCGGCGCGATTGGGACGATGTTGACCGGCGCCGTAGTCCTCGTGGGATGCGTGGACGGCGCGGGGGCGCGGCGGATCGTACCCAGCTACGATCCCTTCACCCGGCGGCTGGTCCAAATGAGCGCAGATCAAAACGGCGACGGTCGATTCGATCAATGGACTTTTCTCGACGGCAATCGGCCGCTGCGCGGCGAATCCGACTCGGACGGCGACGGCCGGATCGATCGCTGGGAGTACTTCGACGCCGGCTCGGCGCTGGTGTCGGTTGGGACGTCGAGCTTGAATGACGGGGTTGAAGACACCTGGACGTTTACCGCGCCGACGCGGGACGGGGAGACGCGCATCGTTCGTTCTCGCAAGCGCGATCGGCAATTGGACCGCACCGAGTTCGTGCGCGGCACCGAGCTGGTGCGCACCGAGGACGACACCAACGGCGATGGCCGCGCCGACCGGTGGGATCGATACGAAAAAAATGTCTTGCGCGAAGCCGCGTTCGACACGACGTTGCAGCGCGGCCGCCCCGATCGCCGACTCACCTACGACCCGGCCGGGCGTTTCGTGGCCATTGAAGCGGATCCGGAGGGCGACGGCAGGTTCGAGCGCCTGCCGGGCGCGGCGGCGCGACCGCCGGGAGTTGAACGATGACCGCAAATAACGTCGCTGGCGTCGGCCGCCGTGCGCTGGCACTCATGAGTCTGCTGGCGTTCGCCCATAACGCCGCGGCGCAGAGCAACGTGGGGACAGGCCCGCTGACATCTGCGCTCGCCGAGGCCGAACCAGCCACCGGCGTGCTGTCGATTGGACCGGTGAAGCTGGCGCCGGGCATTGTGGTGAAAGAGATCGGGTGGGATTCCAACGTCTTTCAGGAGACGAAAACAGAGGGTCCCAAAGAGGACTTTGTGGCGTCGGTGACGCCGGATGTCGCCATGTTCTCGCGATTGCGTTTCGTCAAGCTGTCAGCCTACGCGGGCGCCGAACTGACGTATTTCCAGAAGTACGAATCGGAGCGATCGGTCGGCCATTTATTGCGAGGCCGGGCCGACGTGTTATTGAGCCGGGTGCGCCCGTTCGTTGGCGGGGGCCAGTACAAGACCAGGACGCGGCCCAACGGCGAGGTTGACGTCCGCGCCGATCGCAAGGACACGGAGTTCTCGGGCGGCGTCGCGTACGATCTCGGCACGCATTCGGTGGTCTATGCGTCGGCGGTGCAGATGAGCAACCGGTTCGAGAATGCCTTGAACGATGGTGTCGATATTGGCGAGACCCTGAGCCGCGATTCCACGGACTACTCGGGCGGCCTGAAGACCGATCTCACACCCCTGACGTCCATAACCGTAGCGGGCTCGGTGCGCGAGGACACGTTCGTGTTCGAGCCCCTGCGCAATGCCGACAACCGGATGATCACGGCCACCCTCAAGTTTGGCGCCGAAGCGGTGGTGACCGGCGCCGTCGTCGTGGCGCTGACCGACTTCAAGGCGGTTGACCCTCTCATCGAGCCGTATCGCGGTCTGACCGGCTCGGTCGCGCTGGCCTACTCAGTGCTGGAAGTGGGCCGGCTCGGACTGATCGCGCTGCGCCGCCAGGAGTATTCGTTCGACACGAGAGAAGGCTACTACCTCGAGAATTCAGTCAACCTGACTTATAACCATCGGCTGTTTGGCGAGGTCGACGCCCAGGTGCACGGCGGCCACGGGATCTTCGAGTACGGATTCCGCGCGGGCATTCCTGCTCACACTGACACGCTGAATATCGTGGATGGCGGCGTCGGCTATAATCTGAGGAACCGGACCCGGATTTCGCTCAACTACGAGTATGCGCGCCGACGGTCGCCCGCGCTCGCCGAACGGAATTACGACCGCACGCGCATCTTTCTCGCGTGGTCCTACGCGTTCTGATCATGATGCCCCTACTGCTCGCCTTCGTGGTCCTGCTGACGGCTCAGGTGCCGCCACAAGCGGCCATTCCCGCGCCGACACAGATCAGCCCCGGCTATGTGATCGGGCCGTCGGACGTGCTCAATATCAAGGTCTTCAACGAAACCGATTTGAGCGGACCCTTTAGCGTCGACTCCGACGGCACCATTACCTTCCCGTTTCTCGGCCGCGTCAATGTCGGCGGCAGGACCGTGCGCGACGTCGAGGCGCAGCTCATCAAGGCGCTGACCGGCGCGTACTTGAGGAACCCGCAAGTCGCGGTCGAGATCGGCAACTATCGCAGCCGGGCGATTTTCATTCTCGGCGAAGTCAAGGCCCCCGGAAAGTATTCGATTGAGGGGCCGATGACGCTGCTCGAGGTGCTCGCCAAGGCGGGCTCGCTGACGCCGGCGGCGGGCAACACCATCATCGTGCAGCGCTACAAGGACGGCCTGGCGGCGGCGGTGTCGAACGAGCCGATGCTGCCCGGCGATCCGCGCGGCGGCGAAGTGATGCGGGTCAACGTGACCGATCTCAACGAGGGCCGGCTGAACGCCAACATTCTCCTCCAGGACAGCGACACCATCGTCGTGCCGGCGGCGGATCGCTTTTATGTCACCGGCTTCGTCAAGACCCCGGGTTCGTTCGTGCTGCGGCCCGGCATGAGCGTGCAGCAGGCGATCGCGGAAGCCGGCGGCTTCACCGAGCGCGGCTCACGGCGCGGCATCAAGATCCTCCGCAAGGTCAAAGAGAAGGACGTCGAAATCGACGCCAAGCCGACCGACCCGGTTCGGCCCAACGACACGATCGTCGTGCGACAGCGCTTGCTCTAGGCTGGCCGCCGGGCGGCGCCGCTCGCCCTCCCCCCAATGAAACTCGTCATCGAACCGGGCCTCGCGGCCGCGCACTATTGGCGCGACCTGTGGCGCTACCGCGAGCTGATGGCGTTTCTCGCCTGGCGCGACGTGGCGGTGCGCTACAAGCAAACCGTCATCGGCATCACGTGGGCGCTGATTCGTCCGGCGTTGACACTGGCGGTCTTCGTGGCGTTTCGGCGCATGGTGAACGTGGATCAGAAGGCGGTGCCGGACGTCGTGCTCGTGCTCGCCGCGGTGCTGCCCTGGCAGTTTTTCTCAACCGCGCTGTCGGAAACGTCGGCCTGCCTGATCGGCAATACCAGCCTCATCTCGAAAGTGTACTTCCCGCGGCTGATCATCCCGCTGTCCAAGGCAGGCGTGGGTTTTGTCGACTTCTGTATCGCCATGCTGATCGTCGTCGCGCTGATGGTCTTCTACAGGCGGGTTCCGTCGGC
>JANOZI010000652.1:0-2137 GCA_031429375.1 Acidobacteriota bacterium
CGCGTCGTCACCGATGCCCGCGATGATCAGGTCGAGCATGACGCGCGCCTCGCCGATGTCCCGCAGACGGGTGCGCGGGTCGCGTTCGAGGCAGCGCACGAGCAGCCGTCGCAGGCGCGGCGGCGTCGCCGCAGGGAGCGCCTCCCAATCCATGTCCTGTCGGAGTACGGCCGCCAGCACGTCCGACATCTCCTCACCCTTGAACGCGCGCTGGCCCGTCAGCATCTCGAACAGCACGACGCCAAACGCCCAGATGTCCGCGCGCTTATCGACGGGCCTGCCGCGCGCCTGCTCCGGACTCATGTAGGCGGCAGTGCCGAGAATCAACCCCGCTTGCGTCATGGCCGGAGTGGTGATGGCCGGCGACGGCGTCATATTCGGCGACGACGCGGCCGGGTCGCTCGCCTTCGCGAGGCCGAAGTCCAGCACCTTCACGGTGCCGTCTGCGCGGACCTTGATATTCGCCGGCTTCAGATCGCGATGGACAATGCCGTGCTCGTGCGCGGCTTCAAGCGCCTCGGCGATCTGCCGCGCGATAGGCAGCGCCTCGTCGAGCGGGATCGGCCCGTGCGCAATGCGTTGCGCGAGGTCCTCGCCTTCGACCAGTTCCATGACCAGTGCGAACGTATCGCCCGCGTGTTCGAGGCCGTAGATCTGTGCGATGCGTGGATGGTTGAGCGAGGCGAGAACTTCGGCCTCGCGCTGGAACCGCGCCAGCCGCTCGCGATCCTTCGCCACGTCGGCCGGCAGGACCTTAAGGGCGACCTCGCGTTTCAAGGTCGAATCCTTGGCTCGATACACCTCGCCCATGCCACCGGCGCCCAAGAGAGAGAGGACTTCGTAGGAGCCGAGCCGGGTGCCTGGGGTCAACCGCTTGATTATAGGCCTTACCGCGCCACGACACGTCTTACCCAGCGGACGGCGGAGGCGGGCGGATGCTCCAGGCCGGGAGCGCCTTCCGAGTGCTTGATCATCATCAGGAATTTCATGATTCACATTCGCCATGTTTTGGGCGCATTCTTGCGCTCTGTAAACACGTCGAATGGGGTCCGGCTGGATCGACATCGATAGAAACGGAAAAGTTGTCGGCGTATCATGACGACTACGAAGGTCACATTCATTGATCTCGAATTCGACACCACACCACATCGCGGAGTGGGCCTTGGCGATATCGCGTCAAGTCTCGTCAGCCTCAACGATTTGCTGCGAGACCTGGGCAGCATTGCCGCTTACCCATCAAGTGCTGAATTTCGCGACATCACAGTTGTGGCGATTGAGATGCGGAATCCGCTGAAGATCAAGCTGTCGCTGCGTGCGATTCCGGCGGAAGCGGTGAAAGCCTTTCAGGAAATCTGTCGCGACATCATCGTTCGCGCACGACGGTCGCACCACGGTGCATCGACCGCGACGCAACGCGACGACCTGGATGCGCGGCAGCTCGCCAAGATCAAGACCGCGCTGGACCTCGTCTTACATGCCGACGGCAAGGACGGCCATATGACCGAGCAGGAGGAGCAACGGTTGCATGCTCATATCCTGAGCCTTCAAAACGCTGAGGTCCCGTTGAAGCGCGTCATCGTGAAGGAAGAATGACGTGAGAAGAGGCGGGGCCACCACGGTTGGGACAGCCCATCCAATAGACCATGTGCCTTTGCTGGTGCGTCCCACCGGACCTGAGGAACCCAATCGGGTCGAACAGGGTATAGTGAGGTAGATCAAGTCGTTCCCTGCAACGCCTCGCACAGCCATCCCATCCCTATGACCGGCAATGTCATAAAGCCACAAGCAATCTCCGAAACCGACGTCGAGCGTGTGACGCTCTGTGCCTGGACGCGGACAGTCAGATACGAGGGAGAATGGATCAGCGTCGAGGCTTATCTTAAGCGGCGGTACGGAGTTCTCACGAGCCACGGCATCTCGCCGGCAGCGCAGACATTGGTCGAGGCTGAGGAGGGACTTCCGCCCTTGCCTCCTGAGGACCGCTCGCAAGGAAAGCCGTCGGCTCTGCTCAGTCCACGACGTCTTGCCGCGGTCAGAGCGACAGGACTCCTCGACAGCACCACCTCCAGCGGATTCGATCGCCTCACCAGAGTAGGCGCGTGCCTGCTCGGCGTTCCGGCGACCTTTATCTCGCTGG
>JANOZI010000653.1:0-1972 GCA_031429375.1 Acidobacteriota bacterium
CCGGCTCGTCGACGATCTCCTCGACGTGTCCCGCATCACGTCCGGAAAAATCCACCTCCAGCGAGAGCCGGTGCCGTTACGAGAGCTGGTCGAAGGTGCCATTGAAGTCAATCGCGCGGCGATCGACGGTTCCGGCGTGACGTTGCAGGTCGACTTGCCGGCAGATGAATGTCGCGTGTTCGTCGATCCGACCAGGACTGTGCAAGTCATCTCGAACGTCCTCAATAACGCCGTCAAGTTCACGAAAGCGGGCGGTCGCATCGCCCTGTCGGCTGAAGTGACGACATCGCCGGAGCCGCGTGACGTCATCGTGACGATCGCTGATGACGGCGACGGCATGTCAGCCGCAGTGGTGCCGAAGATCTTCGAGCTGTTCGTGCAAGGTGATCAGCACACCTCGCGAAGCCAGGGTGGCCTGGGCATCGGCCTGGCCCTTGCGCGCACGCTGATTGAGATGCATGGTGGGGCCATCGAGGCACAGAGCGATGGGGTTGGCCGCGGCAGCGTGTTCACCATCCGCATTCCGTCGGCATCCGTCTCGGCCGAAACAGCGCCGGCGACGATGGCGCCCGTGCCGCGGGCGATCGGGCGGCGAGTGCTGGTGGTGGACGATAATGCGGATTCGGCGGAGATGCTCGCCATGCTGGTTCGGACGTTGGGCGGCGAGGCGCGAATGGCCTCGGACGGTGAATCTGCCGTGCGCGCCGCTCTAGAGTTCGCCCCCGACCTCGTCTTCCTCGATATCGGCTTGCCTGGTATTGACGGCTATGAGACGTGCCGCCGGATCCGAGCGCGACTTGGTGCCAATGTAAAAATGGTCGCGATTACCGGGTGGGGTCAGGAACAGGACAAGCAGCGGGCGGCGACGGCCGGCTTCGACACCCATCTCACCAAGCCCGCCGATCCGTCGGTGCTGGAGTTACTTCTCACCGATGCGCCGACCCCCAGGGCCAGCGCCTGAACCCTGTGGAATTCGAAACGCCACGTATAAAGCTTCACCCAACATCGATGCCACCCGACGACGACCAGGTGTTCACTCCCGAACAACGACTGGTAGCTCTGCTCGCTTCTTCGGCGTCTATCCTCGACTCGCCGAACGTTGATGCCGTAGTGTCCTCGACCATCGCGCTGGCCCGTGATGTGGTCTCGTCTGATGGGTACGCGCTTTGGCGAGTGGACAATCTCGGTGTCTGGCGGATGGTCCAGTCGTTCGGGATTTCACCGGCCTTTGCCGCGCGTGCGCTCACGATTGCTGCCAATCAGCCTGGGCTCAGAACCGTCCCGTTTGAAGATCCGCTGGTCGTCGAGGATGTGCTCACCGCGCCGATGGTGAGCGACATGCGCGCTGCCTATCTGCAGGAAGGCGTTGCGTCGATGATCGTATTTCCTTTGCGTATTCGAGGCGAGCGCCGCGGCACCCTCGTGTGCTATTCGCGTTCCCGAACGCAGTACCGAAGGGTTGATATCCAGGTCGGCGCCGCGCTTGCGAACCTGGCGGCCGCGGCCCTGACGACGGCGGAATTGTATGAAGAACAGCGGTCGGCTCGCGAGGCGGCGGATCACGCGCGCGAGCGTGCCACCTTTCTTGCCGAGGCGAGCACCGCACTGGGTGCGTCGCTCGACTACGAGGCGACACTACGATCGGTCGCGCACCTGGCCGTTCCAACAATTGCCGACTGGTGCGCGGTTGACATCGTTGACGACAGCGGGGCGCTTCAGCGTCTGGCAGTCGCTCACGTCGATCCTGAGAAAGTCGAGCTGGCGCTCGCTCTGCAAGCCCGCTACCCGCCCGATCCGGACGCGCCCGGAGGCGTTCACCAGGTGATCCGCACGGCCGAGGCCGTGATCGTGTCGCGGATCCCGGCAGCGATGTTGGAGGCGGCGGCTCGCGACGACGAACACCGCCGGATTCTCAGGGAACTCAGTCTCACGTCCTACATGTGTGTGCCAATGATTGCGCACGGCAAGGCCT
>JANOZI010000654.1:0-8034 GCA_031429375.1 Acidobacteriota bacterium
GGACCTGTCGGGCCTGCCCGAAGTGCCGATCGGCGGCCCCTCGGTGATGCCGCTGCACGCGGCCGCCGGCGTCGGCTACGGCGAAGGCTTCGGCGCCAACTCGCACCGCTTCGCGCCGACCGGGATGATGGCGGCGGTGAAGTACCTTGTCGACGAGCTCGGCGCCGACGTCAACGCCGCCGACCACGAAGGCAACACCGCGCTCCACCACGCTGCGGCGCGCGGCGACAACGAGATGATTCTCTACCTGGTGTCGAAGGGCGCCAACGTCAAGGCCGTCGATCGCGAGGGACGAACGACCGCCGACATGGCTAACGGGCCCGTGCAGCGCATTCAACCATTTCCCGAGACCATCGCCCTGCTGGAGAAGCTCGGAGCAAAGAATAACCATAAGTGCATTTCCTGCTAGTCGCGTTCGTCCTGTCGTTCTGCGCAACAGTCTTTCGTCCCACCCTTTGCGCCGCCAGCCTTCGCGCCACCGAGCAAGCGGGCGGCGCTTCCGCTCGGCAGGCTCCTGAGGGCGTCGCCGTGGGTTCGCACGTCATCGACGGCCCCGCGCCCCCGGACACACCGGGCGCGATGGCGCGTGATGCCAGCGGCAAGTCGACCATTCGTGCCATCAAGCTGACCGAGCCGCTGCGCCTCGACGGCGCCCTCGACGAAGCGGTTTACAAGACCGCACCCGGCTTCGGCGGGTTGCTGCAGACGGCCCCTCGCTACGGCGAACCCTCAACCGAAAAGACCGAGATCTGGGTGATGTTCGACGCCGACTACATCTACGTGGCGGCGCGCTGCTGGGATGCGGCGCCGCCTGGGAAGTGGATCGCCAACGAGCTGCGGCGCGACACCAACCAGATGCGCAACAACGATCACTTCGGCGTCGGCTTCGACACGTTTTACGATCGCCGCAGCGGCTTCATGTTCTACGCCAATCCGATCGGCGGCTTCTCCGACTACTCGGTCGTCGATGAAGGGGCGCCGAACACCGACTGGAACCCGGTGTGGAACTCGCGGACCGGCCGCTTCGACGGCGGCTGGACCGTCGAGATGGCGATCCCGTTCAAGTCGCTGCGCTACACCTCGGGCCTTGACCAGGTATGGGGGATCCAGTTCCGCCGATCGATCCGTCACAAGAACGAGTGGACCTACTGGACGCCGGTGCCGCAGAACATGCAGGGCGGGATGGCGCTCAACCGGGTGTCGTCGTATGGCACGGTGGTGGGTCTAGACCTGCCGGCCGCGGGTCGCAACATCGAGATCAAGCCGTACGCGCTGGGCAAGATGACGACCGACCGGCTGCAGAAGCCCGCCACTACGAACGACCGCGACGGCGACGTCGGCGGCGATCTCAAGTACGGCCTCACGGCCAACCTCACCGCGGACCTGACGGTGAACACCGATTTTGCGCAGGTCGAGATCGACGAGCAGCAGGTCAACCTGACGCGCTTCAACCTGTTTCTCCCCGAGAAGCGCGAGTTCTTCCTCGAGGGCCGCGGCCTGTTCGACTTCGGGCGCGGCGGGACCGGCGGGGGCGGCGGCTTTCCGGGAGGAGGCCAGGGCGGGTTTGGCCCGAGCGATCAGCCGTACTTGTTTTACAGCCGCCGCATCGGGCTCAACCGCGGCCGCGTCGTCCCCCTCGACGTCGGCGGCCGGCTGACGGGCAAGGTCGGCGCCTACGGCGTGGGCGTGATGAACATCCAGGCGGGCGACGAGGCGGTGTCGGCGTCGCCGGCCACCAACTTCACGGTGCTGCGCGCCAAGCGCGACATCCTTCGCCGCAGCACCATTGGCGCGATCTTCACCAACCGCAACCACTCGAGCGTGACCGCGGGCGGCACCAACCAGGCCTACGGGGCCGATGCGGCCTTCGGCTTTTACCAGAACGTCAGCGTCGGCGGCTATTATGCCCGCAGCGAAACGACCGGCCTGCGCGGCGACAACGAGAGCTACCAGGGCAAGTTCGATTGGGTGCCCGATCGCTACGGCCTGCGCGCCGAAGTCTTGAAGGTCGGCCGCGACTTCAACCCCGAAGTCGGTTTTCTGCGCCGCAGCGACTTTACCCGCTCGTTCGCATCGGCGCGCTTCAGTCCCCGGCCGAAGGCGATGCGCGCCGTCCGCAAGTTCACCTACGAAGGCATCTTCGAATACTTCGAGAACGGCGCCGGCGCGGTTGAATCCCGCCAGCAGACCGGCCGGTTCAACGTCGAGTTCGACAACAGCGACGTAGTCAACGTCGAGGCCAACGCCAATTACGACCTGTTGGTGGTACCTTTTTCACCGGCCCCCGGCGTGACGATCGGCCGCGGCGGCTATCACTACAACGACGTGGCGCTGTTCTACAGCATGGGCCAGCAGCGGCGGCTGTCGGGGAATATCGGTGTGCAGCTCGGCGAGTACTATGACGGCACCATCAAGGGGTTGTCGTTTTCGCAGGGCCGCCTTTCGATCCTCAAGCAGCTGTCGGTCGAGCCGCGCGTGTCGATCAACCGCGTCGAGCTGCCGTCGGCGAGCTTCACGACGCGGCTGTTCGGCGTCCGCAGCGATTACGGTTTTTCGCCCCGCATGTTCGCCAGCGCGCTGCTGCAGTACAGCTCCGCCGACCGCACCTTCAGCAGCAACGTCCGCTTCCGTTGGGAATATCGTCCTGGCAGCGAGTTCTTCGTGGTGTGGACCGACGAGCAGGACACGCATCCGCTCGAGCCGACGCGCGGTCGTATTGCCTTGAAGAATCGCGCGTTCGTTGTGAAGATGACGCGGCTGTTCCGCTTCTAGTCCACGGACGGGCCACAGAGGCACGGAGACACAGAGAAGCATTTTCTACCGCTCCTCTGCATCCCTGGCGTGCCACGGCATTTCTTGTCTCTTGCTGAAGGAGGCGCTTTTTTCGAGCAGTATTGTGAAAAAAAATTCTCTGTGGCTCTGTGACTCTGTGGCCCGTCCGTGGACCAGGATCACTCTGGCAGTTGGATCAGTTGCGGCGCGCGAGTAAGCCGCTCTGGGGCACGGCGCGTCCGGCGATGGTCTCGTACTCGTATTGCATCCGGAACGAGGATGCCCCGAACATCCGAACCTTGCCGGTCGACGCCACTTCAACCGGGACGACGGCGCCACCCAGGCGCGCGTACTTCCAAACGACGTCGACGTTGCGGAGCCAGAACGACGGGTTCTTGACCAATCGTCCTTCGATCCGCGCCAGCCGGCCGTCTGTCGGGTCGATGAAGATCGAGCCATCGACAATGCCGTTCGCCTTCTTCAGCGGGGTCAGCTGCACGCGCAACAGGCCACCGTCGGTAATTCCGCCGTCGGCGAACGAGTAGTTGGCCGCGGTGAGGGAGGCGCGCAACGGTTGGCCATTCGCCACCAGCTTCTGTTCGGAATTCAGCAAGTCGCGCAACACCTTGTTGCGGATGTATTCGTGCCCGCCCTCGCCGACGATCTCGTAGGTCAGGCCGCGCCCGGGTGACACCTCGGTCCACGCTTCGATCCAGCCTTGCCGGGAGTCGCCGGTGCCCGCCTCGAGACGGCGGAAAGCTCGATAGGTGCACTGTTCGCTCGCATTGGCGCGCGCGACCACACGGTCGAGGTCGGCGGCCGGCGAATCGGCCAATATCGCACCTGCGGTGCTCAACACGACCAGCGCGGGGGCCAGCGTGGCGGGAATGAGTCGATGGGTAAAAGCCTTCATATCGTCACCCTTCCAATTGCAGATGGCGTGCCAGTTTCCTGCACGCTTCCTCTGGCTCGGCCGTGGTAACGCCGCTAATGCGGTGTATATAAGACCCAACACAGTTGAGGCCGCCGCATGCCTACCCTTCAGGACGTCACGCTCGCGCACTCGCGCCGGTTGTCGCAGATTCACAAGGCCCGCGAACTCGAGGCCGCCGACGCCGTGTTGCGGCGTGACGTTCACCTCCGTTCTCTCGCCTCCGCGGCAAAGGCATACGGCACGTTCGATGAGGACGTGGCGTCGGCGCGCGACAAGCGCACCGCCACCGAGCAGAAGGCCGCGGCGGCCCGTGTCGCTGTGCTCGACAGCGCCATCGCGCAACGTGCCGAAGGCCTCGACCAGGCCGATGCCGCCCGGCGAGCGGCCGATGTGGCGGCGATGTCCGCACGGTTAAACGCCGAGGGAGACGCCGAACGTCAGTACCGCGACGTGATGTCCGCGGCCGGCCCGAGGTCGCCGCTCGCCGAGCGGCAGAAGATGGCGCGAGAAGCCGAGCGGGCCCGGCGCGAGGAGCGCGAAGCGGCGCAGACGGCCTACGCCGCAGCGCTCGCCGCCGGCCAGTCCGGCTACCGCAGCGGCGTCGACAAAGCCGTGCTGGCCGAACGCCGCGTCGCGGGCGAGGCCGACCGCGCCTACGCCGACGCGGTCCGTCTCGCGGATGTCGCGCTCAAGACGGCGGTGGCGGCCGCCGAGCGCGTGCTGAACAACAGCCTGTCGGTGCTGGCGGATGCGAGAGAGCTGGTCGCCGCCTGCAATGACGAACTCGCCGCCATCACCGAGTCGGCTCGCGGCGCGGAAACCGAGGAGTTCGAGCGGTTCCGCCGCGAGCTCGCCACCGTGCAGAGTTAAGAGTTACGAGTTCAGAGTTCAGAGTTACCAAGAGATCAAAATGCGTTTCTATTTCACCCCTGCGACCGCGTAGCATGTCGGGTATGCCAAGCCGCGCTTCCCTCGATACCGATCAAGCCCACTTGATGCACCCCCTGCACCACCCGTCGGCCTATGCCGCGACGCGGGTGTGGGTCTCGGGCCAGGGCGCCCTCATCACCGATGCCACCGGACGCGAATACATCGACGGCCTCTCCGGCTTGTGGAACGTTAATGTCGGGCACGGCCGCCACGAGCTGGCCGACGCCGCCCGCCAGCAGATGGCGACGCTGGCGTTTCACTCCGCCTACGCGGGTGGCACCAACGAGCGCGCCATCGCCCTGGCCGAACGCCTGAGCGCGCTGGTCTATCCATCGATCAATACCTTCTTCTTCACCAGCGGCGGCGCCGAGGCGTCGGAGACCTCGTTCAAGACCGCGCGGTTCTACTGGAAGGCGCTCGGCAAGCCCGACAAGATCAAGGTGATCTCGCGCCATCGCGCATATCACGGCCTCACGCTCGCGGCCATGAGCGCCACCGGCCTGCCGGCGTTCTGGCCGATGTTCGAGCCGCGCACGCCGGGCTTTCTTCACATCGACGCGCCGGATCCTTATCGCTTCATCAACACCGATCCTGGCGTCAGCCTCGGTGTGGCCGCGGCGAACAAGCTGGAAGAGGCGATCCTGCGCGAGGGGCCCGGCACGGTGGCGGCGTTCATCGCCGAGCCGGTCCAGGGCGCCGGCGGGGTCATCGTACCCCCAGCGGATTACTTTGCCCGGATTCGCGAGATCTGCGATCAGTACGAAGTCTTGTTGATTGCCGATGATGTGATTACAGGATTTGGGCGCACGGGCCGGTGGTTCGGCCTCGAGCATTACGGCATCGAGCCCGACATCATGCAGTTTGCCAAGGGCATTACCAGCGGTTATGTGCCGCTCGGCGGCATCGGCATCTCCGACACGATTCGCGAAGTGATCAACGGCGTGCCCCCCGGCAAGCGCTGGATGCACGCCTTTACCTATTCGGGGCATCCCACGTGCTGCGCGGTCGCGCTTCGCAATCTCGACATTCTCGAGAGCGAGCACCTGGTCGAGCGCGCCGCCGTCGCGGGCGCGCGCCTGCTCGAGAAGCTGCGTGGGCTCCAGTCGCTCGACGGCGTCGGCAACGTGCGCGGCCTGGGGCTGATGGCGGCGGTGGAAGTGGTGGCAGACAAGGCCACCAAGCAGCTATTTCCCGCGGCGGCCGGCCTCACGCAGAAGCTGACCGACGCGTTGCTCGATCGCGGCCTCTACACGCGCGTCGCGCTGGACTGCATTTGCCTGGCGCCGCCGTTAATGACAAGCGATGCAATCATCGACCGCATCGTCGACACCGTGCGCGAGACGATTCCGGCAGTGCTCAACTCGGTTGAAGCACCCAAGGCAACCGCACCCTAGGCACCTGAGAGGACTCGGGGCTTCGCCCCTCGTAGGCGGATGGGAGTCGCTCGCTAACGCTCGCTCCTGGGACTCACTTCGTTCGTCGGAAAAACGCATTTCGCACGAGGGCGAAAGCCCGAGTCGCACGAGGTCCGTAGGACCGATTCCCACGAGCGAAGCGAGCCCACCCTAGGAGTCTTGACCCCAAGAAGTATGACTGTTTGAGTCAAGTTTTTCAGGCGGCAAGTTTGACCTCCTTTAGAAAATCGGCGAGCGCGGCATCAAGACGTTCAAAGGCGCGCTGCGCGCGGACCGAGCCCGACGGCTGTAGCGACGATGCGGGGCGGAGCGCGCGCGTATAGAGCCGCGCGTAGAACATGGCCACCTGAGCCCCGACTGGGGTGATGCGATACCGGTGGCTGCGGGGCACCCGGTCAATCAGGGCATGGAGCCGAAGGCGTCGCAGGTCGTAGGTCATCGCGCCCGCCGAGTAGGTGTTGGGGGCTCGCCCCTGGAGCTGGGCGACGTGATCGCGCAAGTCCCGATGGCGAAAGCCGGTCGGGGCCAGGGCGAAGAGACAGAGCGCGTGCATGAGCGCATGGACGCGAGGGTCGCCGAAGCGGAGGCCAGCGGCCCGTTGATCGGCGACGCAGATGGGTGAGGTGACGGTGTGCAAGCGGTCTTCCCCGATGAGGCAGTCGTGGCTTAACGATTCGACGTGTAACAACCGTCGGTTGGCGGCAAAGCCGATCTCCCGCAGCGCGGGCAGATTACGGAGCGCACGACCAATGGCGAAGTCGTAGGTGTCGTTGATGGTGGTTTCGGTGCGAAGGGCCTGACCTTCTTTGTGGTACTGCTTGACCTTGGACTTTTTGTATTGCACATGCAACGAGGGGACGACACCCTCGGTTAAGACGCGGGTGCGAAAGCTGCCGGGCGTGCGACGGGTGACGCGTCGATTGAAGATCAGTTGCATCTGATCGGGACGGCCGAGGTCGAGATTCTCGCGGATGACCTCTTCGAAGAAGCAGCGCCCCGTGAGCGGACGATCGAGGACCTGGGTCAGCGCGAACTCACTTTGCAGGATCGAGAGCTGATAGCGATACCCAGCCGCGCGGTGGGCGGGCGCGAACGGATGCGGCAATCGCCGGAGCCATTTGCGAAAGACCGCGTCGATCTTGGCGGCGTCGAGCGTGTCGGCGATCCGCTGGACCCGGCCGGGGGCCTCGCTCGACCGAATGCCGTTGTCCAACGGCTCGAACGGGATCGCGCGGTGGGTCAACTGGCGCTTCAGCCACTCGTGCCCATTCAGACAGAGCTTGGCGGGATAGGGAAAGTAGGAACAGAATTTGATGAAGAGTGGCCCGAAGTCCTTGTCGAGAATGTAGACGTAGTAGTGATTGGGCATCGCGGTCGATCGGATGATCCAGGGGTACGTCTTCCCCTGCGCATCCCGCCGCTTCTCGGTGCGGAAGACGCTGGCTTTCTCTTGGGCCTTGCCCACGAACAGTACGCCCTCCTCGCCCTCGAACTTCGCCAGATACTGCTGCGCGACGTCGTCCTTCCGTTGCCCCTTCTCAAACGTCACCAGATCGACGCCCTGCGTCACCACGAATCGGTCGATGGCCTTCACGAATCCCTCACTCATGGGCGCGACCATCATCGTCGACGGCACCCGGGCCCCGAGCTGCGACTTCACGAAGTAGACAAAGCCGCCGCCCGTCTGCAGCGACGGGACGTACGCATTGAGATACATCCGGTCGATGGCTTCCAGCTCGAAAGTCACGTGGTCCTGGAGGATCTCAGCAACGTTTTTGCGTATCATGATGGTGGAGCTCCCGGAGAGCGCGGCCCATGTGGCCACTGACCCGAACAGGGTCTATTACTTAGGCGCAGGGTGCAAGCCCTGCCGGCTCCCGGGGCTCCTCTTATTTATCTAACGAGGCCCTGCCTCAGACCGGCCCATCTCTACGACCAGCTCAACACACGCTCGACGGTCTGAGGCAGGGCCTCGTTAGATCT
>JANOZI010000655.1:0-1633 GCA_031429375.1 Acidobacteriota bacterium
GTAATGGCCAAAGGCCAGGGTTGGGGTGAGTTGAATCACCTGCCGGAACGCGGCCTCCGACTCGGGAAGCCGGCCCAACTCGCGGCGGACGACGCCGACGTTGTTCAGGGCCTGGGGATTGGCGGGATCGAGCGCCAGCGCGCGCTCGAAGGCGGTGAGCGCCTCGGCCGGGCGATCCAGCTCGCCCAGCGTCGCGCCAAGGTTGGCCCACGCCGGCGCGAATCCCGGTAGCAGGGTGGCCGCGGCCTCGAAGGCCGTTGCCGCCTGCGGCATATCGTCGCGCCGCAGCCAGAGCTTGCCGCGCTCGTAATGGGCCGCGGCCAGCTGTGGCTGCGCGTCGACGACATGGTGAAGGCGAGCGAAGCGTTCCAAATGGCGGCAAACCTGCTGCCCCGCTTCGCGCCGGCGTGGGCCAACCTGGGCGGCACACTCGGGGAGCTCGACCGGCCCGCCGAGGCGCTGGCGGCCTTCGAGCACGCGCTCGCCGAAGATCCCGATAATCCGCAGGCGCTCAACAATATCGGCGTGGTCCGGCGCGAGCTGGGCCGCCTCAACGAATCCGAAACCGCATTCCGGGAGGTGATCCGGCGCGTACCGGACCTGGCCTTTGGCTACTACAATCTGGGGCATACACTGTTCCTGCAGGGCCGGTTCCAGGCGGCGCTGTCGGCGTATGCTGAGGGCCAGGCGCGGGATGCCGAGAAGAATCCCGTGCAGGCGTCGCGGCTGGCGCTGTGCAAAGTCGCCACCGGCGACGGCGCGGGCGCGCTCCGGGATTTGCAGCGCGCGACGAGCGCACTGCCCGGCGAATACCGCCGCCAGCTGCTGGCCGACACGAGCGCGATTTTGTGGGCCCTCGTGACCCAGCACCCGGAGCTGACCGCGTGGCAGCCGGTGCAGGCGTGGCTGGCGGGAGAGTTGGCGAAGACGGGCGGGTCTAAAGACCCGCCTCTACGTGGCAATAACTAGGCGAAGACGGGCGGGTCTAAAGACCCGCCTCTACGTGGCAAAAACTAACGGTGGGTCAGAGACGAAGACTACGTGCAAGAAGCTAAATAGGACGCATCATGAGCAGCACGCGGCCCAACCCAATCCGGCAGTTCGTGTCCGACCGCGGCGTGCGGCTGGCCGCTGGGCTGGCTGTGGTCGTCGCGATCCCGATGGCGGTGCTGTTCTACTTCCAGTTCCGCTCGCTCAACGACATTGAGACGACCTCTGCGGTAGTGTTGCGGCAGTTGAGCAGCGAAACCGCGGATTCGCTGACGCGGTCGATCGAGGACTACATGAAGCGGCCGCACATCAGCGTGTTGCTGCGCATTCCGCAGGCGAGAACGGAACCGCTCGACCTGGCGTGGATCGATCCGGTCTTCAACGATGCCCTCGCGGAGAGTCCGTTTGTCGAATCGTTCTTCGTGTGGACCGAACGCGGGCCGCGGTCGAAGCAATGGCTGGTCTTCGATCAGGCCAGCAAGTCTCAACCAGCCGGCGCGATCGATCAGCGCTTCCGCGAAGACAAAGTCCTCGGCGACCAATTGCTCCGCCGCCTGCGTGAGCTGGTCACGACCCGCCGTGCGATCGTCGCGTTCACCGAGACGATCGACGGCCGGCCGCATTACGTGCAGGCGCAGCTGCG
>JANOZI010000656.1:0-4322 GCA_031429375.1 Acidobacteriota bacterium
CCGCCATGCACGCCGACGCGCACATGCCGCCGCACGTCATGGTGGTCTTTCCGGACGGCAACGCGCACTCGTTGCTGGAGAACATGCTGCCCGCGGGCTTCAACCCCGCGGCGCTGGTGACGCCGCAGCCGGTGATCGTGACCGCCACCGACGGCATGCCGATTCAATCGCAGTTGTTTCTTCCGGCCGGCCTCAAGCCGGGCGAAAAGCGGCCGGGGTTGATTTTCTTCCACGGCGGATCGCGTCGGCAGATGCTGCTCACCTGGCACTACAACTACTACTACCGCAACGCCTACGCGATGAATCAGTGGCTCGCCAGCCAGGGCTACGTCGTGCTGTCGGTCAACTACCGCAGTGGTATTGGTTACGGCCTGGAGTTCCGCGAGGCGCTCAATTACGGTGCGACCGGCGGGTCCGAGTTCAACGACGTGATGGGCGCCGGGCTGTACATGAAGAGCCGCGCCGACGTCGACCCGTCGCGCATCGGATTGTGGGGCGGCTCGTACGGCGGCTACCTGACGGCGATGGGACTGTCGCGCGCCTCGAACCTGTTTGCGGCCGGCGTCGATTTTCACGGCGTGCACGACTGGAACCAGGGCATCCGCACGTTCGTGCCCGACTACAACGTGCTGGACGACCCCGACTTCTCGCGCCGGGCCTTTGCGGCGTCGCCGATGGCGACCGTTGACGGCTGGAAGTCGCCGGTCTTGCTGATCCACGGCGACGACGACCGGAACGTCTCGTTCATCGAATCGATCAACCTGATCGTCGCGCTGCGCAAGCGCGGCGTGGACGTCGAGCAACTCGTGTTCCCCGACGAGGTGCACGACTTCCTGCGTCATGCGAACTGGCTGCGCGGCTACAAAGCGACCGCCGATTTCTTCAACCGGAAATTGAGGGGACGAAGTAACTGACGGGTGCGAGATCAGGAGAGTCAATCACAGGAGATCAGAAGATCAGGAGATATTTTTTTACAAATTAAATACTCCCGATCTCCTGATCTCCTGTTTAGGTTTTCAGGGTTGCAGCGTCCGAGTTCTCGCCGTGACGCTACTTCAAGGCGACCGTGTTGGCTGGCACCGCGGTGAGCGCGATCTTGATGCGGATCTCGTCCTGCACGCCGACGCCGAGATAGCTTGGCTTGGCGATGTTGTAGTGCGAGACTTTCACCGGGAACTCGGCCTGCACACGGTAGCCGCCGTCGCGACGTTCCAGTGTCGCCGAGCCGGTGATCGATCTGCGCTCTCCGTGCAGCACGAGCGTCGCGTTGAAGGACGTCTTGCCGTCAAGCTTGTCGACCGTGATGTTCTCGAGGGTCGCCGTGCCGAACGACGGCCCCTTCTCGACCTCCAGATAGTTCTCCTTCATGTGGCGATCGCGCATGCCAATGCCGGTCTTGAGGGTCCGCAGGTCAACCGCCAGCGCCCCTCCGACGGCAAGCGACTGGTCGCTGCCAATCGACACGGAACCCGTGATAGCTTCGGTCTTGGCTTCGAAGCCGCCGCCGACGGTCAGCGGGCAGACCACGACGACCTGGCCTCCCGAAATTTGGTACTTGTCACTGCCGGCACTTGCGGTTCCGCCGAGGGCCGCGGTGGCGGCGAGCACGGCAACGACGATGCGAAGGTTCGTTAGATTCATGGGCGCATTCCTTCCAGGGTTTCGAATTAGACGCAGAACAGACAACAACTATCGAACGGACTTCACGGCCAGCTGCACGGTGTAGGTCCGCGACCGCGCCGCGCTGGCATCGACGAACACGTCTCGCACGTTGAAGAGCAACGTGACTACAGGTGACAGGCGCGCCTGCACGCCAGGCGTCAACCGATAGGTATGTGCGGTGGCGGTCAAGCCGTCCACGACGAGATGCTCGGCGGCAAGCGACATGACCAGCCACTCTTTCGCCGCAACGAAGACCTGCGTATGTCCGGCAAGGTGACGGGTCTCGGCGTTCGCGCCGGCGTCGGTGATTCGATTGCGCGCCGTCATGTCGTGCTCCGCCAGAATGCCCCACCTGCCGAACCCCAGCCTCGCGTAGGCGCCAACACTGCGCCGGCTGGCCGTCGCGCCGGACGCGACGCGGGTCGACAGGCCGACGATGGCGCGGTGGCTGAAGAGGTCGACGCCACCCACCACACCGCCGCCATATTGGCGTGACGAGCGCGGCTCATCGCCGCCGGGGCCAAACAGGTAAGGAGTGATCTGCAGCCGGTTGTTCCAGATGAACGCCTTGACCTGCGTCGGGTAGCGGCTGTCATTCGGGTCGGTGCCGTTGCGAATGAAGGTCTGCGGATCCGGCAAGCCGATGCCGCTGGGCATTGCGTCGCGGCCGGCGGAGATCTCGACGCCCTCCATGGGCCGGTACTCCCACAGGCCTTTCGGAATCACCATCTTCGCGGTGGCCGCGCCCGGCATTCCCTTACCTGGCACCGCGCTTTCGACGCCCATGTAGTAGGTGACGCGATGGCGGGCGTTCAACCGCAGCGAGCTGCGCAGCATCGCGTTCATCGTCGATGCATTGACGCTCGTCGATTGCGCCAGCCGCTGGGTGAGCTGCGAACCGGCGACAAACCGCAGGTCGTAAAGTAACCGCGGCTGGGGCGTGTCGCTGGGCACGACCTCGCGCGCCCGCAAGCTCTGCGCTTCGTCGATGCCCTTGCCGTAGGCGGTGAGCAGGCCCGCGCCCTGCGGCGTGAGGTGGCACGACGCACAATCCGCGTAACCGAGACGAATCATCGTGGGCGAGGCCCACGCTGATCCGATGTTGACCGACAGACCGAAGATCAGGGCAATTACAGAGACGTGTAGCTGTTTCAAATTCATCACTCCGTTGATTGTCGACACGCCGTCAGGTGGGGGGACTTTGACGTCATCGCGCGTGAATTCGCGTGTTGCGAATTACCAACGTCACAGAGCAAGGACGGTGCCACGGACCGACTTCAGCACCGCAAGCGCCAGGAATCGCGCCATTCAAGCGATCAATCAATTGTCGCAACCGGCCGCGCTGGCTGCCACGGTCGCGCCGGCGCAGGCGGAACAGTCGCGACTATTTCGAGATCACAGAGCCGATTCTGTCGATCGACGCCTCGTTGTGCGACCGAGTCTTGCGCGCGTGAACCGCGTTGGTTGAGCACAATGTCGGTTGAAGTCCTGTACCAAAATACGGCCATTCTTCCCGGACGCAGACTTTTCGCTGTGCCAAATCGTGCCGACTAACCCGCGCGTGCAGGCCGCGCACCACCGAAGTGCCATTGCTGCCGAGATGCCTCGATTTTAAGGTAGGCACATCGCCGGACTTTTCTCCGCGCGGTAATCCGTTCATCGCACCAGACAGGCGGACGTCGAATGGTTTCACACACTTGCGCCAGTAAGTGGGCCATGCGTCGGGTGTCTTACACCACGATGCTGCTCATCGTCCTGATCGTCCCCGCGATGTGGGGTCAGACGTCATTACCCGGCTGGATGCAGATACAGCAGGTCTGCTCCGTGCCGCCGTCGCCGTCGAGCGACACGTGGCCGGTCGCGAACACCGATGCGATCGGGACCACGGCCGGCGAGCCGTTGACCTTCACCAGCGCGACCCTGCTTGCGAACGACGTCGGAACGTCTCTGCTGGCGGTCACCGCGCCGATCGCTGCGGTTCCGAGCGCGGGCGGCATCATCACCGGCAGCGACCCGTTCACTTACACCCCGCCGCCGGCGTTTGCCGGCACGGACCGCTTCACCTATGAAATCAGCGACGAGTCCGGCCGCAAGGCCATCGGCCTTGCGACGGTCAGGGTGATCGCGGACGTGACGGCTCCGATTGTGGCGATCACGGCGCCCGCGGCCGGCCCTGTGGTGCCGGGCACTGTCAGCGTCACCGCGACGGCGTCCGACGCGGTGGGCGTCGTGGCCGTGCGCTTCTTCGTCGATGGCGTGCAGCTGGGCGCAGACGACGTCGTGGCGCCGTGGGAGGCGTCGTGGGATACCGCGCTCGTCTCCGGGGCGCACACGCTGACGGCGACTGCGCGCGATGCCGCCGGCAACATCGGCACATCGGCGGCCGTGGCGGTGAGCGTCTTTGCGCCGGACGTGACGGCTCCGCTCGTGGCGATCACCGCGCCGGCGGCCGGTCAGGTGTCCGGCAGCGTGGCCATGACGGCGTCGGCGTCCGACGCCGTCGGCGTCGTGGGCGTGAGCTTCTTCGTCGACGGCGTGCTACTGGGCGCGGAAGACGTCGCGGCGCCGTGGACGGCGTCGTGGGATACCGCGCTCGTTTCCGGGGCGCACACGCTGACGGCGACCGCGCGCGATGCCGCCGGCAATGTCGGCACCTCCGC
>JANOZI010000657.1:0-3538 GCA_031429375.1 Acidobacteriota bacterium
GATCAGGCCTTCGACGCCCGGCTCCAGCTCGATGTACGCGCCGTAGTCGGTCAGGCTCACCACCTTGCCGGCCATGCGGGCGCCAGCCGGGAAGCGATCCATCACGGTGGTCCACGGATCGGCCATCAACTGCTTGTGGCCGAGCGAGACGCGCTCGGTGGCCTGGTCGTACTTCAGCACCACCACGTCGATCTCGTCGTTGACCTTGAACAGCTCCGAGGGGTGCCCGACGCGGCCCCACGACATGTCGGTGATGTGCAGCAGGCCGTCGATGCCGCCCAGGTCGATGAAGGCGCCGTAGTCGGTGATGTTCTTGACCACGCCGCGCAGCACCTTGCCCTCGGCCAGCGTCTCGAGCGTCGACTTCTTCTTCTCGGCGTTCTCTTCTTCGAGCAGGACCTTGCGCGAGAGCACGATGTTGCCGCGCTTCTTGTTGACCTTGATGACGCGCATGCGGAGCTCCTGGCCCTTCAGCGCGTCGAGGTTGCGCACGGGACGCACGTCGATCTGGCTGCCGGGCAGGAACGCGCGGACGCCGATGTCCACGGCGAGGCCGCCCTTGATCCGCTCGACGACGCGGCCGATCACGACTTTGCGTTCGGCAAAGGCGCGCTCGACCTCGTCCCAAATCTTCATCTTCTCGGCCTTCTCGCGCGACAGCACGATGTGGCCTTCACGGTCTTCGGTGCGCTCGAGCAGCACGTCGACCACGTCGCCTTCACGGACGATGACCTGGCCGGTTTCGTCCAGGAACTCCTCCACGGCGATCACGCCTTCGGACTTGTAGCCGACGTCGATGACGACTTCGTTTGCGGTGACTTTGAGAACGGTGCCCTTGACGACTTCGCCTTCCGCGAGGTTGCGGAAGCTGTTATCGTAAAGGTCCAGCAGGCGGGCGTATTCCTGGGGGTCGGTATCATCGTCGTGACCCCAGGGCGACGTAGTCTTCATGACCTGCTTGCCCGTGGCCCTGGCCACCGGGGGCGTCGTGCCCTGAGGCTCAGTACCCGGGTTTTGTTCGTCTTGCGAAATTGGCATGTGCGATGCGTGTCCTTTTATCTCAGATTTGCTACTGTCAGGGCGCCACGAGAACGTTGTTCACAGCCTTACATGTGAAGTGAACTGAACCTGGCGCACCGCGTAACCGATAGAGGTTACGCTACTTAGCGCCTGCTGTCAAGAAAGCGGAAAGGATTTACGCCATGGCCCGGAAGAAGCCCGCACGGCCCGCCGCGAAGCGAGCAAAGAAGAACGCCGCACCCCTTGGCGCGCGCGCCAAAGCAGCGAAACGGGCCGTCCGTAACGCGGCGAAAACAGCTGGGCGCGCCGCCAAGACCGCTCGAAGCTCAGCCAGAAAGGCCGCCAAGACCGCGGGCACTTCGGCCCGCAAGGCGGTCTCGAAGGCCCGGACGATGGTCCGCGCCGCGGCCAAGACGAAAACGGGGAAGGCCGCAAACGCCGCAATGAGCCGCGCCGCGAAGGCCGCCGCGGCGACCCGCCCCGGCAAAGCGGCCGGCAAGGTCGTCAAGCGCGCGGTGGTCAACGTGCGGGCCGTCAAGGCCGGCGTCGTCGCCGCGCTGACACCCCCCAAGGGCAAGAAAGCCAACATCGATCGGCCGCGCAAGACCGTCGCTGACATCCACGGCATTCCGTCGAGCTTAGGGATGGGCCGCATGGCTTCGGCGGCGCACTCGGGCGGAGAGGAACTGCGGCAGACGCTGAGGGACAACACCGGCGCGAGCTCAGCGCTCACCGCTGGGGACGTGGATGCCGATTGGCAGTCCGCCGAGACGGTCGGCGACGAAACACCGGGGGGCGAAAACCCGACCCCGGATCAGGACGTCGTCGACGAGATCGGCCGCGCGCTCGGCGTCGAGTACGAAGACGACGAGGAATTACAGGGCGGCGCGGAGATCGCCGAACGCGATACCCACCGCTGGGAGCTCGACCCGAGCTCGAAGGACGACTTCGACGAAGAGAAGTAAAGAGTTCAGAGTTCAGAGTTAAGAGTTAAGAACACTGTGCATTCCTCTTAACTCGAAACTCTTAACTCGACACTCCGGGCGGCAGCACGATCGACACGTATTTGACGTCGAGGTACTCGTCGAGCCCCCACCGTCCGCCTTCGCGGCCGATGCCGGAATCTTTCACCCCGCCAAACGGCGCGTGCGGCGCGGCCGGCAGGCCGTCGTTGACGCCGACGATGCCGTAGTCGAGCGCTTCGGCGACGCGGAATGCGCGGCCGAGATCCCGTGTCCACACGTACGCGGCCAACCCGTACGGCGTCGCGTTGGCGGCGCGCACGGCCTCCGCTTCGTCGGAAAAACCGATCAGCGGCGCGACCGGCCCAAAGGTTTCCTCTTCCATGATCCGCATGCCGCCTCCGACGCCGGCGAGCACCGTCGGCTCGAAATACAAGCCTTGCCCCGCATGGCCGCCGACGATAGCGCGAGCGCCCCTGGCCACCGCATCGTCGACATGGGCCGACACCTTGTCGAGGCCGGCACGATTGACCAGCGGACCGATCTGGGTCGATTCATCCAGCGGATCGCCAACCCGCAGCGCTTTCACCGCGGTGGAGAAACGGTCGGCAAACTCCTCGCTGATCCGGTCGTGCAGGTAGATGCGATTGGCGCACACGCAGGTCTGGCCGGCGTTGCGGAACTTCGACGCCATCACCTGCTGCACAGCCGCCGGCACATCCGCGTCCTGGAAGATGATGAACGGCGCGTGCCCGCCGAGCTCGAGCGACACCCGCTTCATGGTGCGCGCGGCTTGCGCATACAACAGCTTGCCGACCTCGGTGCTGCCGGTGAAGGTCAGCTTGCGGACGCGGGCATCGTCGAAGAACACCGTGGACAGCGCCGCCGGATCGGACGTCGTGATGACCTGCAGCGCATCGGCGGGCCCGCCGCAGTCCACCCACAGCTCGGCGAGGCGGATCGCGGTGAGCGGCGATTGCTCGGCCGGCTTCAGGATCACCGTGCAGCCGGCCGCCAGCGCGGGCGCGACCTTGCGCGTCACCATCGCCGCCGGGAAATTCCAGGGGGTGACCGCGTAGACAGGCCCGACCGGTTGGCGCATCACCAGCAGCCGCTTGTCGGCCACGTGACTCGGCACGATGTCGCCGTAGGCGCGCTTGCCTTCCTCGGCAAACCAGTCCACGAAGCCGGCGGCGTAGCGGACTTCGCCTTTGGCCTCGGTGATCGGCTTCCCCATTTCCTGCGACATCATGCGCGCGAGGCCGTCCTCGTTCTTGAGCATAGCGTCGCGCCAGCGGCGCAGCACGGCGCCGCGTTCGAACGCGGTCCTCGCTTTCCACGACGCGAATGCCGCGACGCTGCGATCGATCGCGGCGCGGGCTTCGGCGGGACCGGCGTCGGGGACCTGCTCGAGAACCGCGCTGGTTGCGGGGTTGATGATGTCGAATGTAGTCGTCATATATTCCGTCCTCGTCCATAGCGGAACTAAAGTCCGCTCTACACCATCGTTGCGGCGTCGCGCATCATTTTCCAGAGCTCTTCGACATGGCGGCGCT
>JANOZI010000658.1:0-7037 GCA_031429375.1 Acidobacteriota bacterium
CAGGTAGACGATCAGGCTGTCGCGGGTGGCGATGCGCCGCGTGAAGCGGCGGATCAGGAAGTGCCAGCGTAACCAGCGCAGGGCCAGGTTAAGGGAGGTCAACACGAGGCAGATGCCGAGGGCCGCGAACGCTTCCGCCGACATCAGCGATACGGGCGAGACGCCCATGCCGGCAGCGCCGATCCAGATCGACGTGCTGACAGCGCCAATCAGCATCACCGCCGCAAGCAATATGAGGAACGCGGTCTTGTCAGTGCGCAGGGACATCACAGGACGGGCGGGCGCTGCATCACGGCCCACCACGTCAGGTCGTGGCCCTTCGCCGTCGCGGCCGCAGGACGGACCAGCGTCAGAACATATCCGGCGACGAGCGTCGCGACCAGTCCGAATGTCGACGGCCACATGAACCCGATCGTCGTTTGGTAGGCCACGTAGTACGCCGCGAATGCTCCAACGACGCCGGCGATCAACACGCCTTCGCTACGGGCGCGAGCATTGAACATCGCGAGCAGGAAAATGCCGAACAGCGGTCCCGTGAAGGCGTTGACGACCTTGGCATTGATCTCGAGCAGCGTGCCGATTCTCGAGACGTTGCAAGCCAGCACCGTGCCGAGCGTGCCGAAGAACACTGTCGCCATTCTTGACACGCGGACCTGCTCGCGTTCCTCGGCGGCGGCGTGCTCGCCCGGCCGCACGTCCTTGCCTTTCCAGACGCGGTTGTACAGATCGACGACGGCCACTGACGTGCAGGAGTTGATGGCGGAGTCGATGCTCGACAGCGACGCCGCCATGATCGCGGCGATGACGAGGCCCACGGCACCGGCCGGAAACGCCAGCGACATGAAATACGGCACCAGCTTATCGGTTTGAAATTCAGGCGGCAGCGCGTGGCGCTGGAAGTAGGCGAACAACGCGAGTCCCACGAACGACAGGCCGATCATCCACAACGCATCGCCGGCCGCGTTCACCACAAAGGCCTGCCGCGCCTCCTTCAACGACCTCGTCGTCTGCAGCCGCTGCACCATCACCTGGTCGCTGGTGTACTGCGCCATGCGGCCGACCACGAGCGCCACCATCACGGTGATGACGTTCATCGGCTGATGGAAGAAGTTCACGACCTGCGCCACCACGCCGGTCGTGCCGGGATCCACCAGCGGCGGCCACAAATTCAGCTTGCCGGCGCCGGCCGCGGCACTCCAGATTTCGCCGAAGCCGCCCGGCACGCTCCACCACACGATGCCGACCGTCGCGCCGAGGCCGCCGAACATGATGCAGAACTGCACCACGTCGTTCCAAATCACCGCCTGGATGCCGCCGAGCAGGGTGTACGCCGTCACGACGACGCCGATGACGATGGTCATGGTGTTGAGGTCGACTTCGCCGCCGCTGGCGGCGTTGATCGCGAGGCTCGGCACGTACATCGCGGTGGCCATCCAGCCGAGCCGCCACAGGATGAAGATCAGCGCCGCCAGCGTACGCACGCGCACGTCGAATCGCGCTTCGAGGTACTCGTAGACCGTGAAGAAGTTCAGGCGATGAAAGAATGGAAAGGCGACCTTCGCCACCCACGGATAGAGCAGCAGCCACGACAGCACGCCGAGCACCAGCACGGCGCCGTACTTGATGGTCGCCGACGGCTGCATCAGGTAATCCATGCCGCTGTTGAGCGCCGCCATCAGCGACAACCCGACCGGCAACCATCCCATGCTCTTATCGGCGAGCAGGTACTGATCGAGGCTGGTCTGCTTGCGGGAGAAGTAGATGCCGACGCCGGCCATCGCGGCCAGGTAGGCGGCGATGATGAGCCAGTCGATTAAGTGCAAGGACGAGGTCATTGACGGGCCATAGAATGGCATAGACTCGTGGCATTCTGAGCGCGATGGGTGTTGCCTCTCGAGGCCGATACGCCGGTCTGTTGATCTGGGCCGCGTACTTCGTCATCCCCACCGATGCCGGCGGCCTGATCCACGGCGTGTCGCTCGGCCCCCTCGATGCGATCGGTTTGCTGATGGTCGCGTGGCTGGCGGCATATGGCGGCCGGCTACCTGGCGCGCCCTTCGTCGCGGCCATTCTGGCCGTGAGCTTCGTCGCGGCGGCCCTCGTGCCCGGCACCGGCGGCTTCCGCGCGCGCTACTTCCCCAACGTCAGCGCCAGCGGAGCGCACGAGCGCAGCACCGAGTACCCGGACAGCGCATTCACGCGCATCGACGATCGACTCGACTTTACGCCCGGCGGCCCCGAGTTTCCGCTCGCCTTCTTCAACGACAGCCATCGATTCAACTTCTATCGGGCCGGCGAGCCCAATCGACGCCAACTGGAATTCGCCGTGCGATGGAGCGGGCTGTGGTGGGTGGAAGCCGGGGCGCATCATCTGTATGTGGAGTCGCCACAGTCCACGGCCGAAATCTTCATCGACGGGGTCAGCGCGATGCTGGTTCCGGGTGCACTCGGATCCGGCACCGCGGGAATCACGTTGACCGGCGGCTGGCATCGGCTGGACGTCGCGTTCTCGTCGCCGTTTGCGGCCCCTCGCAGATTTTCTGCCGGAGTGTTGCGGGGCACCGAGCGCCAACCATTTGATGCCGCGTCGGTCGTTACCCAGCAGATCCGCAGCTGGCAAATGACGGCGCAACGGCTGCTGCGCATCGTCAAGACGGGCATCGACGCCCTGGTGATGATCTGGCTCGCGTGGTTCTTCGCGATGAGCGTCCGCGACCGCGCGGTGCTGATGCGTCATGCTGCCCCTGCATCAGTGCGGCGCGCCCAGGCACTTTCACTTCTCGCGCTCGCAGGTGCGGCGGAGGCCCTGGTGTTTGCCTGGCCCTGGTCGCGTCAAGTCATGCTGCTGAACGGCGGCGATGACCCGATGACGTACGAAGGCTACGCGCGGGACATCCTGCTGAACGGCATCTGGATGAACCAGGGCCAGCCGCTCGGCCAGGGCGAGCCGTTCTACTACCAGGCTTTTTATCCCTACTTTCTCGCGGCGGTCCACGCCGTGTTCGGCGAGGGCATGTTCGGCGTGATGCTCGTGCAGCGCCTGCTGGTGGTGTTCACGATCTGGATGCTGGTGCGCATTGCGACCGAGTTGGGCAGAGACGAGGTGTGGCCTGCGGCAATCGTGTGCGCGACCTTCTTCGCGTGCTGGAAGTTCTGGCCGATCGCCGCGAACCTGCTGAACGAGTCCCTGTACATTCCACTGCTCGTCGCATGGATGGCGGCGTTGATCCACGCCTGTCGAATGCCGTCAACACGACGCGCAGTTGCTGCCGGACTGCTGGGCGGATTCGCGGCGATCACGAGATCGACCGCCCTGCTCGCATGGCCCCTGGTGTTCGCCGCGTGCGGGGTGGCGTGGCAACGCGCCGCTCACCGCCGCGTCTTCATGGCGGCGCTGGTGCTCAGCTCCTTTGGCGTGTTTTCCCTGATCACCGTGCGCAACTGGATCGTCGCCGGCAAGTTCGCGCCCACGTCCACCGAACTGGGGATCACCCTGTTGGGCGGCAACGAATTGCCGGCCGGGTTGACGGTCGATCCGTCGCCGAGGCGCGCCCTCTACAACCGGCTGCAACTGAACGACAACACCGTCCAGGTGATCGAGTACGCGATGGCCGCGCCGCAATCGTTTCTCGCTCAGTTGGGCCGCAAGGTCCTGTTCGTACTCGGCTTCTTCGAGCCGTACGCCCCGGGATGGGGATATTCGCCCGTGTACATCGCGGTCTGGACAACGGCGCTGGCCGGACTGGCGCTGGCGCTGCGAAGCGGCGAGACGCCCGCGGTTCCGTTGCTCTTGCCGGCCGTGGTCGCCGCCACCCAGCTGGTCGCGCTGGCGATCGTCTATCCCAAGGGGGAACGGCTGATCCTGCCCGTGCACACCCTGTTGGTGCCGTATTCCGCCATCGCCGTCTATCGCTTCGCACGCGCGATGATGCAGAATTCGAGCTACTCGTGAGCACACTCCTGTCGAGCGCGGCCGCCGGACTCGTGCTCGGCGTCCTGTACACGGCCTCGCCCCTCACCGTATGGGTCGTGTTGGCCGCCGCCGTGTTGGCGCCGCTCGCCGGACGCGGGCTGCCCGAGCGGGAACGCCGCCTGATGCTGACGATCCTGGCGTGCGGCCTGGCGGCACGCGTCGGCTACATCGCCGTGCTGTTCCTCGCGGGCCTGCCCAATCACAATGACATGGCCGTCGGCGCGCTGGCGGGCGACGAATCGTACTATTTGTCGCGTGCGCTGCGGCTCCGCGATCTGCTGTTCGGTATCTCGCACGGCAACTACGACTACTTCGTCTCGGCCGATGAGTACGGCCGGACCAGTTACCTCACCCTGATCACCTGGCTTCAGATCGCCTTCGGGCCGACGCCGTACAGTCTGCGTTTGCTGAACGCCCTGTTCTTCGTGTGTGGCGCGACGCTGTTGTATCGCACCGTCCGCAGTGGCCTCGGACCGGCCACGGGGCTGACGGGCCTGCTGATCCTCCTGTTCCTGCCGTCGCTGTTTGTGTCGTCGGTCTCGTTGCTGAAGGAATCGCTCTACTTCCTGGCGGCGAGCGGACTATTCGCGTGCGTGGCGCGAGTGGCGCGGTCAACGTCCGTTCGGACGACCGCCCTGTCCATCACGCTGGCCACCATCATTCTGTGGCTGCTCAACGATCTTCGGCGAGGGGCGGTGGTGCTGGCGCTCGCCGGCATTGCGACCGGTTTGATCATCAGAATCGCGGGCGCCACGCCGCGACGTCTTGCCGCGTCGCTCGTGGCGGCCGTGATTGTGATCGCGATCGCGCTGTCACTTCCCGCCGTTCGGCAGCGCACGCTGCGAGGGGTCGAGAGTGCCGCGAAAATCCACGCCGGCCATGTCTTCACGGTCGGGCACGCTTACAAGTTGATGGACGATGGCTTTTACGTCTTCCCCGCCGCGCCCGCCACATTGAATCTCGACCTCACGGCACCGCAGGCGATACGTTTTCTGGTACGCGCCGCTGCGAGTTTCCTGTTGACACCGCTCCCCTGGCAACTGCGATCGCGAGGCGAGCTGGCGTTTCTGCCCGAGCATATCCTCTGGTATGGGTTCCTCATCCTGCTGCCGCTCGGAATCGTGGCCGGGTGGAAGCGCGATCCGATGATCACCAGCCTCCTGATCGGCTTCATGCTGCCGACCGCCGCCGTGCTGGCGGTGACCAACGGCAATGTCGGCACGCTGTTGCGGATGCGCGGCCTCGTCACGCCGTACATGATCTGGCTGTCGGCGCTTGGCCTCATCGCTGTCGTAGACGCGGTCGCGGCCCGCCGTCCCTGGCCGCTTCATTTCACTTTGCTCGCGGATGCAGGAAAGCGGGGCGCATGACGATGATCGACGAGCGCGGCCGGCTGTTCGGCCGTTTCAACCTGATCGACAGCCTCGTGGTCCTGTTGGTGCTCATCGCCATCCCAATGGCGTACGGGACCTACCTGTTGTTCAGGCCGGGCACTCCGCGCATCGATTCGGTCAGCCCCTCGAATATCACGAAGGAAGAGCAACGTGTCACGAGCGCCGCGCGGCTCGTCGCGAAGTTCAAGATCAAGGGCACCGGCTTCACTCCCCTCCTGCGCGCGCGGATTGGCGACGCCGACGCGCTGGGCTTCGTGTTCGAGAGTCCGAATTCGGCCGATGTGCTGGTGGGACCCATTCCCGCCGGGCCCCAGGACTTGATCCTGATGGATGGCGTGCAGGAGGTCGCCCGGGCGCGGGGCGCCATCACGGTCGTGCCGAACGATGCCACGTTCTTGCGGGCCGCCGGCCGGATTGTCGATCTGGACCCTGTGCTGCTGAAGGAGATTCAAGTGGGGCTCGAATGGCCGGCCGCGGCGCCGGCGTTCAAGGTTCTCGCACTGGGCCCACCCGAGCGGGGCCGGGCGCGGGTGAACCTCGCGGGCACGATCGCCGATGTGCAGCGCGATGGGCTGACCGAACGCGCGGCCGTCCTCACGCTGCGCTGCGATCCGTCCTTCGACGATAGTCCGTGCACGGTCGGCGCCGTATCGGGCATGACGTCGCCAGTGATGCTGTCGCTACCGGGACCCAGTCGTTACTTCCGGTTTGCCGTCAGCGAGATTTACCCGGACGGCGCGCCTCGCAAGGCGCGGCTGCAGATCCGCCTTGATCCCGAATCCGTCGCTGCCCTCCACCTCGGCGATCGCGACGACCTCCTCGACGAGCGCGCCGCTGTCGTCACGGCCGTGGCCGGCAACCGCGTCACGCTCGACGCGGGCGTAGACGACTCGAGGGAAGGGTGGAGATATCGCAGCCGCCTGGTGAAGCCGGGTGCGCCGTTCCGGTTGTCGACGCCACAATACGAACTCTCCGGGCGCATCGAAACCGTGACGCTGCTCGAGGTTACGGAGCCGATCAAGCCATGACTAGTGTCGCTAGCGAGCTCGATCGCATCGCGGCCCTCGTCGAGGACAGCCGGTTATGGCGGGCGATCGTACGGCCGCTGACACTGGCGCCTGCAGCATGGCAGTCGTCGCTGACGGGACGGGGATTCCGCGCGGGCGCGGCGCGATTGTCGTCGTGGCCAAGAGCGCAGCGCGTCCGGTTCAGCGCGCTCACGATCGGCTGTGCCGCCGCCGTTCACGCCTTGATGCTGCAGGTCGTGCCGCAGTACGCGAGGCCGGGCATCCCACTGTGGTGGCTGGCGTTGGTTGTCGCGGTCGCGATGTTCGCGGGCGTCTTTGCCGAAGCGGTCACTGCGGCCTGGTCCGGTTCGAAGATGGCGGCGCTGACCAGGCCGATTGCGTCGTACTGGTCGGCTGGGAACCGGTAAGGACTCGCGCCTGCGGCGCTCCTGCGACTCGCTTCGCTCGTGGGGAAAACGCATTTCCATACGAGGGCTCGAAGAGCCCGAGTCCCACGAGGCTGAAAGCCGAGTCCCACCAGCCGCGCAGCGGCGAGTCGCACGAGGCGGCGAAGCTGCCGAGCCCCAGCAGCTCAGAACAGAAAACCGTAGCTGAGCGCGGCGTCCTGCAGCCACACCACCCAGCTGGCCAGCCACTTCCCCA
>JANOZI010000659.1:0-7295 GCA_031429375.1 Acidobacteriota bacterium
CGGGCGAGTCCCGTCGCCGTGATCGGTGAGGATGATGAACTGCAGGCCCGCGCGCGCCGCGGCCGCCGCAATGCTGTCGACGGTGCCGCTGCCATCGGATCGGGCCGAGTGAATATGATAGGCGCCGCGCACGATCGCGCCGGCGGGCTCCGGCGCCACACCACCGGTCTCGAGCGTCGCGGGCGGGAGGATCGCGACGAACCCGATCGCCGCCATCGCCACCACCGCGCCAAGTATTGTCAGACCGGTTCGCTTCCGCACCCTCATCTACAGGACTCGCTCGCTCGTCGGAGTCGGCGCTTCTCGCCTCCTGCGACTCGCGGCTGCGCCGCTCGTGGGACTCGGGCTCACCTCGTGGGGAAGGCTTTTCCCACGAACGAAGTGAGTCCGAGGAGCGAGCGTGAGCGAGCGACTCCCACGACGAGCGAAGCGAGGAGTCCCACGAGGGCGCGAAGCGCCCGAGTCCCAGATCATACGCCCCGCTAGTTTACGTGCGCGGGTGGAATTTGTCGTACACGGCGCGCAGCCGCGCATCGAGGATGTGCGTGTAGATCTGCGTGGTGGACAAATCCGCGTGGCCGAGCATCATCTGGATCGCGCGCAGGTCGGCGCCGCGATCGAGCAGGTGCGTCGCAAACGAGTGGCGCAGCACGTGCGGGCTCAGCGAGCTGCCGATGCCCGCTTGACGGCCGTAGGCCGTGAGGATTTTCCAGAACCCGACCCGCGTCAGGCCCGTGCCGCCGCGCGCGTTCACGAACAGCCGCGGCGACGCCCGCTTCTTCAGCAGCGCCGGCCGGCTGTCTTTCACGTAGCGCGCCACCCACGACGCCGCGTCGTCGCCGAGCGGCACCAGCCGCTGCTTGCGGCCCTTGCCGGTGGTCGTGAGATAGCCGCTTTCGAGGTTGAGGTCTTGCGGCTTCAGGTTCACGAGCTCCGACACCCGCAAGCCGGTGGCATAGAGCACTTCGATCAACGCGCGGTCGCGCAGGCCGCGCGGTTCCGACACATCGGGCGCTTCGAGCAGCTTGTCGACTTCCTCAACCGACAGGAACTTCGGCAGCGTCTTCCAGGCGCGGGGCGCGCGCAGATCGTCGGCAGGGTTGTTGGGTAAGTGACCGGCCACGACGAGGAATCGATAGAACCCCCGAAAGCAAGCCACCGCGCGCGCGACGGATTTCGGCGACCGCCCTTCCGCCATCAACTGCCTGACCGCCGCTTCGAGCGACCGCCGATCGAGCGCTTCGATCTGCGCGTCTGCGCCCGCGGCGAATCGTCCCAACAGCGTCAGATCGCGCGCGTAGCTCTCCACCGTGTTCGGCGACAGCCGTCGGTCCACGGCCAGGTGGGACAGGTAGGTGTCGACGAGCGCACTCACAGGTGTAGCTTACAGGACTCGCTCGCTACGCTCGCTCGTGGGAGTCGGCGCTGGCCGCGGAGCAGCCGAGTCCCCGATTGACAGCCCCGCACGCGCGGACTAGCATCATCAATTCACCGTGGCGAAAACACGTTCCAGGTGGCAGGCACTCCCCACCGAGGCCATCAACCCCGCCTCCCTCGCTATTGACAAGCTCGACGCCGGCGGCATCGTCGACATCATGCTGGCCGAAGACCGCCGCATGCTCGCGGCGGTCCACAAAGAGCGGGACCGCATCGCGCTTGGCGCCGAGATGTGCGCCAAGGCGCTTCGCAAGAACGGGCGGCTGGTCTTTGTCGGCGCCGGCACCAGCGGCCGCCTCGGCGTCGTCGAGTCGGCCGAGATGCCGCCGACGTTCGGCACCGACCCGCTGCTGGTGCAGGGCATCATGGCCGGCGGCCAGGGCGCGCTCATCCGCGCCAAGGAAGGCTCGGAAGACAACTACGAGGAAGGCGCGCGGGCGATCACCCGCCTCGATCCGACCAAGAAAGATGTCGTGATCGGCGTGTCGGCCAGCGGCATGACGCCGTTTGTGCGGGGCGCGCTCACGAGCGCCAGAAAAGCCAATGCGCGCGTCGTGTTCGTGACCTGCGATCCCCGCAACGAGCTGCAGGCCTTTGTCGACCTGACGATTGCGCCCGCGGTGGGCCCCGAGATCATCGCCGGTTCGACCCGGCTCAAGGCCGGCACTGCGACCAAGCTCGTGCTCAACATGCTGACGACGTCGGCGATGATCCTGATTGGCAAGACCTACGGCAACCTGATGGTCGACGTCAACGCCATGGGGTCCGACAAGCTGCGCGACCGCGCCCGGCGCATCGTTCATATCGTCACCGACATTACCTACGAAGAAGCAGAGACGCTGCTGAAGCGCGCGCGGTGGAACGTGAAGCTGGCCATCGTGATGCAGAAGACCGGCCTCACCTATGCCAAAGCGCAGGCCCGGCTGCGCAAGTCGGATGACCGCATCCGCGAAGCGATCGGCGAAGACATCGAGCCCCGCCTGCGCGCCTTGCTCCAGGGTGAGAGCTAGGGCCCTGGAGAGGCCAAATGCCTCACACGGAATCACAGAAACACTGAACCACGGAGAACGTTTTTTGGAAATTCAAAAGACCTTGTACGACTAACCGAGCTTGCTCGCGGCCGCGTGATCGAGCATCACGGTCGCGTGCGGATGCACCTGGAGAAACGACGCCGGCAGCCGGGTCGTGATCAGGTCGTTGACCATCCCCGCCACGCAGTCGCTCTTCTCTTCACCAAGTGCGATCATCACGATCTGGCGGGCCGACAGTATCGTGCCCATGCCCATCGACATCGCGCACTTCGGTACCCGGTCTGGATCGCCGCCAAAGAGCATCGCGTTGGCCTCGAGCGTCGCCCGCTGCAAGGTCGCGACGTGGGTATGGGCATGGAGCTCGTCGGCGGGCTCGTTGAATCCGATGTGGCCGTTCGCGCCAATCCCGAGAAGCTGGATGTCGATGCCGCCGGCCGCGGCAATGGCGGCCTCGTAACGGACGCACTCCGCGGCGAGGTCGGGCGCCCGGCCGTTCAGCATGTCGATGTTGGCGGGATCGATCGGGATGTGATCGAACAAAGTCTCCTGCATGAAGGCGCGGTAACTGCCCGGATCGTCGCCGCCGAGGCCGGCAAACTCGTCGAGGTTGAAGGTCCGCACGCCCGACCAGTCCACGAAGCTGCGCCTGGTCAGGTTGCGAAGCGCTCGATACAACGGCAGCGGGGTGCGCCCCGTCGGCAGACCGAGCACGAGCCGGGGATTTCGCACGATGGCGTCGACCAGGCGCGAGGCCAGCGCCGACGCGAGCGCGTCTTCGTGATCGAAACGTTGAACAATCACCAGCCACCCGTTGATAACGGCTCGAGATACGCCGGCACCTGCACGCCGCCGCGCGCCTCGGCCAGGGCGAGCTGCACGGCACCGACCGCCGGTTCAACCGTAAGCGGCGCCACGACACTGCGCGGCGCGACCTCGGCAAGGTGACGCATCACCTCAGCCGCCAGCCACGGCACGCCGGTCAACAATCCGCCGGAGAGCCAGGTCGGAAACTGATCGCCACGCATCTTCAACCGTGAGACGACCGACGATGCGGCAAGCGCGAGCTCGGCGGCGGCGTCGCGAAGAATCTCGAGCGCGGCGACATCACCCTCGGCACGGGCGCGCTCCACCGTCTCGCCCAACGAGGCGATGGCGCGCCGGCCGGCCACGTTGGGGTAGATCTCTGAAACCAGCTGCTCGGGCCGTGCCAGCCCGAAGTGCTCGAGCACCATGGGTGTGAGCGCCGTTCGCGGCCCGCGGCCGTCGGCGTCACGCACCACCGCCTCGAGCGCACGGCGGCCGATCCAGTAGCCGGAGCCTTCGTCGCCGAGCGACGACCCCCACCCGCCGGCACGTGCCGCCACGCCGTGGCGATTCACGCCGTAGGCGATCGAACCGGTGCCCGACACCAGCACGACACCAGCGTCAGACTCGCCGAAGTTGTTTCGAAGCCGCGGACCGAGGCCGGTGCCACCGGCGACCAGCGCGATCAAGGCGTCGTTTACGATCAACGTATGAGAGCGGAAGCCCAGGCGCCTCATGACTTCGCGGATGACCTGGCCGTCGCCTTCGCGATCGACGCCGGCAAGGCCGAGGCAGACGGCGGCCGGCACGACCTGCGCGTCGCCCAGCGCCTCGTCAATCACACTATGCAGGACCTTCTCGACCTCGAGTTCGCCGTGGGCCTGCAGGTTGGCGCCGCCGGCCCGGCCCTCCCCCACGATGCGCCCGTCGGCGTCGGCGAGGAGGGCGGTGGTCTTGGTCCCCCCCGCGTCGATTCCCAGCACGTGCATGCAACTAGTCCCCTGGAAGCGTGATGCGTTGCATAAGTCCCGGAGCGCGGCGCCCAAATCGCAAGACGCGAGAAGCGAGCATATTGGGCTTATGTGAGCGCCGAGCAACGACGCGAGGCGGGATGCCCCGCCCGGGAATTATGTGACGGATCACGTTTCCAGGGGACTAGCTTACAATTGGTTGTTTCCCATGAGGCGCCCATCTCCCCCTGTGGTCCTCGCGGTTGCCGGTGTGGCTCTATGCCTGCTGATGACCGCCCCGCTAGGCTCGACGATGGCGGCGTCCGCCGTCGCGACGGACCAAACGCGGGCGCTCTGGGTGACGCGCGCCACGTTGACCTCGCCGGACGCGATCCGTCAGCTGGTTCGGGCCGCCGACGCGGGCGGCTTCAATACGCTGCTCGTCCAGGTTCGTGGCCGCGGCGATGCCTATTTCAACGGCACGATCGAGCCGCGGGCCTCGGAGCTGCTGGCAAAGCCCGAGTTCGATCCGCTCAAGACCACGATCGACCTGGCGCACGCCGCCGGAATGAAGGTGCACGCCTGGATCGCTGTGAACCTGGTCTCGAGCGCGGCCAGCCTGCCGGCCTCGCGCGATCACGTCGTCTACCGGGCGCCCGAATGGCTGATGGTGCCGCGCGAGATCGCCGCGGAGATGAAGAAAATCAATCTGCGAAGTCCGGCCTACATCGGCCGGCTGGCGCGCTGGACCCGCGCCAACGCGGAAGACGTCGAGGGGCTGTACACCTCGCCGATCCACCCGGCTGCGCAGGCGCACACCACGGCGGTCGTCGCCGAGCTGGCCCGCAACTATGCCATCGACGGCGTGCATTTGGATTACGTCCGTTACCCGAACGACGACTTCGACTACAGCGCCGCGGCGATCGAACAGTTCAAGGCCGCCATTCTGCCGGCGTTGACCGAGCGTGAGCGGAGCGAAGCGGCGGCGCGTGAGGTGCTCGATCCCATCGCCTATCCCAATCTCTATCGCGAGCGTTGGAATGACTTCCGGCGCGAGCGGCTGACCGCGCTGGTCACGCGCATCCGAGCGGCCGTGAAAGCCGCGCGCCCAAGCGCGATGGTCAGCGCCGCCGTGGTGCCCGACGCGCAGCACGCGTTTGACGATCGCCTGCAGGACTGGCGGGCGTGGCTCGATCTGTCGTTGATCGACGTGCTCTGCCCGATGGCCTACACCACTGACGCAGCGGTGTTTCAGCAGCAGATCGCCGCGGCCACCGGCTACGCGGGCTCGCGTCCGGTCTGGGCGGGCATCGGCGCCTATCGTCTGACGTCGGCGCAGACGCTGCAGCATATCGCGGTAGCCCGCAAGATCGGCGCGGGTGTCATCCTGTTCTCGTACGACGCCCTCATCGCCCCGCCGAACAGCACCGTGACGCTGAGCGAGCTCGGCCGCGCCGCCTTCGGCGCCGGATCCCACTAGGCTGTTCCTGGTCCATGGCGCTGTCGGCGGTCGATTACCTCGTCATCGGCGTGTACCTGTTGGCGATCACCGCCTTCGGGTCATGGTTCGCGCGCTACCAGAAAACCACTCGCGATTATTTCCTGACCGGCCGCAGCATCCCGTGGTGGGCGATCTGCTTCACCATCGTCGCGACCGAAACCAGCACGCTCACGTTCATCGGCATTCCGGCGACGGCCTACGCCGGCAACATGACGTTCCTGCAGCTGGCGATCGGCTACGTGATCGGCCGCGTGCTGGTGAGCGTGTTGTTCATCCCGGCGTACTTCCGCGGCGATCTGTTCACGTCGTACGAGCTGCTGCAGCGCCGGTTCGGCACGAGGGTCAAGACGCTGGCCGCCGTGATCTTCCTGATCACGCGATCGCTGGCCGACGGCATCAGGCTGTTTACGACCGCGCTCGTTATTTCCGTGGTCACGCAGGTGCCGGTGACGTGGGTGGTGATCGTGCTCGGCGCGGCGATGATCGTCTATACGATGCGTGGCGGGGTCTCGGCCGTGATCTGGACCGACGTCGTCCAGATGTTCATCTACATCGCCGGCGCGGCGGTGATTGCCGTTGCCCTGCTCAATCGTATCGACGGCGGATGGGCGGAAGTCGTGCGGGTCGGCCGCGAGACCGGGCGGTTTGCGGTCTTCGATTTCTCCCTCGACTTGACCAAGGTCTATACGATCTGGTCCGGCGTGCTGGGCGGCATCGCGCTGACGCTGGCCACGCACGGCACCGATCAGTTCCTGGTGCAGCGGCTGCTCTCGGCCCGCAGCGCGCGCGAGGCCTCACGCGGCCTGATCCTGAGCGGCTTCATCGTGTTCGCACAGTTCGTGTTGTTCCTCCTGATCGGCGTGATGCTCTACGCGTTCTACCTGCAGTCGCCGCTGCCCCAGCCGCTTGCGCGAAACGATCAGATCCTGCCGATCTTCGTGGTGAACGAGCTGACCCACGGCCTCGCCGGCTTCATCGTCGCCGCCATCGTGGCCGCGGCGCTGTCGCCGTCGTTGAATGCGATGGCGGCCACGACCGTCAGCGATTTCTATTTGCCCTACATCAATCCATCGGCCGACCAGGCCACGCAAATGCGGATCTCGAAACAGGCAACCGTGGCGTGGGGCATCGTGCAGTTGGCCGTGGCGATTGGCGGACAATACATGGCGCGATCCGTGCTCGACGCCGGCCTCGCGGTGCTGGGCTTCGCCTCGGGAGCGGTGCTCGGCGCGTTCCTGCTGGGCACGCTGGTGCCGTCGGTCAGAGAACGCGACACGTTCGCGGGCATGATCGCCGGCCTCATCGTCATGACGGCGGTCTGGTGGGACGCTCGCATCGCCTTCACGTGGTATGTATTGATCGGTTCGGTCACGACCTGCGCCGTAGCCCTGATCGTCTCAGTAACCGGGCGCCGTGCCGCGCCCACTGGCAACTGATCACAAATGCGCCACAGAGACATAGAGACACAGAGCCGTGGTCCGCTGGCGCCGGCCTTCGGTGGGTATTGTGCCGAAGGCCTGCGTAGCTCAGATGAAGCGGCCGGACAAAATGAGTCCCACACTTTCTCCGGGA
>JANOZI010000660.1:0-2706 GCA_031429375.1 Acidobacteriota bacterium
TCACGACGGGCGTGGCGAAGACCGGGGTGGTCGGTGTGCTGAAAGGCGGCAGGCCAGGTCCAGTGGTCGCGTTGCGATCAGACATGGATGCGCTGCCAGTTTCCGAGCAAGGCGATCTGCCGTTCAAGTCGACGGCCCGGACGGAATGGAACGGCCAACAGGTCGGCGTCATGCACGCGTGTGGACACGACAATCACATGGCGATCCTGCTCGGCACCGCGACGGTGCTGGCGAAAATGAAAGACCGCTTGCCCGGCACCGTGAAGCTGATCTTTCAGCCGGCCGAAGAAGGCCCGCCGCCGGGAGAGGGCACCGGTGGCGCGGAGCAGATGGTCAAGGAAAGCGTGTTGGAGAACCCCCATGTCGACGCGGTCTTCGGCCTCCATGTTTTTCCGTACCCGGCCGGCACGATCGTCTATCGCCCGGGCCCGGTGATGGCCAGCGCGGATACGTTCGTGATCAAGATCAAGGGCCGGCAGACGCACGGCGCGGTGCCGTGGGGCGGCATCGATCCGATCGTGATCGGGTCGCAAGTGGTGATGGCGCTGCAGACCATCATCAGCCGCACCGTCAACATCACCGAGGCGCCGGCCGTCGTCACGGTCGGCCGCTTCACCGGCGGCAACCGATCGAACATCGTTCCGGAGGAGGTCGAGCTCGAAGGCACGGTGCGCGCGTTCGACGAGAGCGTGCGCAAGGACATTCACCAGCGGATTCGCTCGATCGCCACGCACCTGTCCGAAGCGGCCGGCGGCACGGCCACCGTCGAGTTCGGCCTCGGCTATCCGGTGACGAAGAACGACCCGGCGTTGACCGAACGCATGGTGCCGACCCTGCGGCGCGTGGCCGGCGCCGAGAACGTCCGGCTCGGCCCGCTCACCGGCACCGCCGAAGATTTCTCGTTCTTCCAGCAGAAGGTGCCGGGCCTGTTCGTCTTCCTCGGCGTGACGCCGCGCGACCAGGACTACACGAAGGTGCCGCAGAACCATTCGCCGCTGTTCTTTGCCGACGAGTCGGCATTGCCGGTCGGGGTCAAGGTGATGTCGAACCTGGCGATCGATTACTTGATGGGTCAAAAGTAGCCTCACGTCATCGGGTTTTTAGTCGCAGGAAGTTCACGTTCCTGACCCGTCCGACTGAATCGACAGTGAGGCGCGATAACTCGTTCGAGAACTTTGCGTCGAACGTTTTTTGTTCGGTCCCTTCCAGCGCGGCGTAGACGCCGGCGCCGTGCGCCTCCAACTCTCGCACGGTCGCGATTAATTCCTCAGGCTTGAGCAGATCCCATCGCAGCGTCTGCCGCTCGCCATACCAGCGTAACGAGCCGCTGTGCTGACCCGCGAGCGCGACGCTGTGCGGCGGCGTGTTCACCTGGAACCACTGCCCGACGAGCGGATACCGCGCTTCCAGGTTCTGGATGTCCCACACGCTCGACTCGCGCATCAAGCGCTCGCTTCTCAGCGCGAACGCACCGGCGAACAACACGATCACGATGGCCGTGACGGCCGGCACGCGAGATCCCCCACCTTCGCCGCCGGCCGCGGAACCGGCGGCGTCGCGCCGTCGCTCGCCCGAACCCGCGCGAGCGAAGGCGGAGGCGAGCGTGGTTACGCCTGCGGCGGCGAGGATCGAAAGCGGAACCAGGCCTGGAAGCAGGAAGCGCAGCGTCTCCCAATGATCGAACGGCAGATAAAACAGGTAGGGCAGCGCCACTGCGGCTGCGATTGCGATGATCACGGTGGTGCGCGGACCGCGCATGGCCCAGCCGCCTGCGCCGACGGCGACGAGCCACAGCGCGCCCAGCGCGCGCCAGGACTGGCGTGCGTAGATGTCGATGTTCCCGGGCAGCGCCGCCCATGAGAACAGCAGCTCCGCCGACCCGTAGCCGGTCGTGAACGGGTTACCGAACATGTGGGCCTGTAGAGCGAGTCGCACTGCGGCGGCGACCGCAAGGCCAATGCCCGTGATCAGCATCCGTTTGATGGGACTCGCGCCTCGCAAAGCGATCAGCGGGATGAGGGCAACGGCGACGATCAACGCGGGCCGGGTGAGGAATGCCGCGCCCGCCGCAAAACCGGCCAGGGCGCTCCGGCCATTCGCAATCGGCGAGGGACGCTGCGGATCATCCACCGCAAGATGCACCGCCAGCATCAAGAACGCCGTGGCCACGGCATCGCTCATTGGCTGCTTCGCGTAAGTCAGGAACACCGGGTTCCACGCCACGAGCGCTGTCGCCAGAAGCGCCATCTGTTCGCCGCCCCAGCGCCGCGCCGTTCCGAACACCAGCCACAGCGTCAGCAGGCTCATCGCGGGAGAAACGTAGAAGATCGCGTTCGGGCCGGCGATGGTGGTGAAGATCGCCATCGCGGCAGGAAGGCCCAGTGGATAGGTTGGCGAAATGCCGCTGCCGCTCGCAGCCGGCGCCCACCCGAGCGGCGACGACAGCGCCACCCGATTCGCGGACGACAGCCAGTCGGCGATTGGCGCGGCGTCGACGAGGCGCCCGCTCGCGAGCATGCGTGCCGCGCTGGCGTAGCCGTACGAATCGGCGCCGCCGATCGTGGTGAGGAGGTACTTGAACCAGTAGCCGATGCTGAGGACGATCAACGTCAAGAGAAAAAGTCTGACGGGCTCCCATTCGACTCGCCGACCGGCTCCGCTCGACGCGGATCCGGCCGGCTCGCTCAGGGCAAGCCGGACGCGGAT
>JANOZI010000661.1:0-2536 GCA_031429375.1 Acidobacteriota bacterium
CACTGCGTGCACAGCGAGTCGCCGGTGCGGCCCTGGTTGATGTTCACCTTCAACGAGAAGTCGTTTCGCGATCCATGGGCGACGTGGCAATTGGTGCACGCGATCGCGCCCGCCTTGAAGCAGCCGCTCAGCGTGAGCGCCTGCGGGCGATTGAAGCGGTTGGGCCGGCCGTCGGGCCAGAACTCGCCTTGCAGATCGTTGGGCGGAATCGGTTCGCTGATCAGGAACGGCAGCGCGTAGTCCGCATACCGATCGCCGCCTTTGAAGCCGGTGAAGATGTTGGTCTTGTTGCCGTGGCAGTACGCGCACGTGTCGTAGATACGGCGCGGCTCCGAGCTGCGAGTCGAGAAGATCTTGAGGACCACGCTCAACTGCCGGTTCTTCGAGCTGTTGTCGTAGGCCGGCTTCGACGCCGGGTCCTTCTCCCACCCCTCCATCGTCGCCACGTGGTCGCGGCCGGGGCCGTGGCAGGCTTCGCAGCCGATGCCCATCTCGGTCCACGACGGTTTGTACGCCTTCGACGCAAGATCGAAGCCCTGGACGATGTTGGTGCCGTGGCAATTGAAGCAGTTGACGTTCCAGATCTGGCGGATGTCGTGCGCGGCGTCGGGAATCGGCGTGATCTCTTTCCAGTCGATCCACCGCTTCGTCGCGATGTGCCAGAACGCGGGCAGCACGTAGATTCGGCCGTCGGGCAGCGTCGACAAATAACCTTGATACCGCTTCGCACCGAGCGTGTAATCGATCGCAAACGTCTGCGGCGGTGCGGTGCCAAAGGCGACCGTCATGAACGGCTTGCCGTCTTTCATGCCGAGCGTGTAGGAGCGATCGTGATCGGCGAAACGCGTGCCCGCGGTGAAGTCGCCGGCGATGGTCGCTTCGGCAATCGGCTTGGTCATCTTGACGTGGAGCGAGTTGCGCCACTGCTGGTGCTCGACATCGTGGCAGCGCGCGCAGGCTTGCGATCCGAGGTAGTCGGCTTGGGGGTAGTCGGGTTGGGGCGTGAGGCTCGGGGCTTGCGTGTCGATCGCGGAACTAAAGTTCCGCGCTACAGGCATTAGATCGTGCTGGGACGCGCGCACGACCACCGTGAGGAGCAACACCGCGCTTGCGCCGCACACGAGCCGGGCCCCGAAGGTCATCGCGCCGATATTATCCGCCTTCGCGCCGCAAAGCTCGGGCGCTACGGCGCGATTGCTCCGCGCACTGCCTGGCGGAGCAAAAAAAAGGGCCCTCATTCTGAGGGCCCTTCGAGCCATTCGCCTAGTCAGCCTGGCTCAAAAAATCGCTGACTCCTGTGGGGGACGGCAACTTCTCACCCCGTATAGAGCAAGCGACGTGCCGACCGTGACGGGCCTCTCGGCTCCTGAAATGGGCGTAATCCGGAGCTGTCGGAGCGTTCGACCCGCGCTTAATCCAACGGATTGAAAAACGCGGCTCCGGGTGGATGGATTACGTTCAAGTTCGTCAGGTTCTCACAACTGCGACCGGATGGCCCAGAGGTCGGGGAAGAGCGGCGTCATCAGCGTCGTGATCAGGTACTGCGCGCCGCTCGATCCGCCGGTGCCGATCTGGGCGCCGATGGTCCGCTGCACCATCTTGACGTGGCGGTAGCGCCACTCCTGCAGCCCTTCGTCGAGATCGACGAGCCGCTCGCACATCTCGGCGTGCTTCGGATCGTGACGATACAACTCGATCAGCGCCGCCTGTAATTCCGTTGACGGCTCGATGCGCGCCGTCACGTCGCGCGACAACTGCGACGGAGGCACCGCGTAGCCCTCGCGCGACAGGTAGTGGAGAAAGGCGTCCCACAGCGTCGCGCGCCCGAAGCGCTCCTGCAACGCCTGCCGCGCGCGGCCGCCGGCCGGGAAGCGCTCGATCGCCGCGCTCGACTTGTTGCCGAGCAGGAACTCGAGCTGGCGGAACTGATCGGATTGAAAGCCGCTGGCCGCCTCGAGCCGCTGGCGAAACGACTGGAACTCGAGCGGCGTCATCGTCTCGAGGATGTCGAGCTGCGCGACGAGCACCTTGAGGATCGTGAGCACGCGCTTCAACGAATGCTGCGCGCGATGGGCATCGCGCGCGTCGAGCAACAGGATGATGCGATCGACCTCGTGCAGTAGCTGCTTGAACCACAACTCGTAGACCTGGTGAATGACGATGAACAGCATTTCGTCATGTTCGGGGCCTTCCGAGCGGGGTCGCTGCAGTGCCAACAGCTCATCAACCGCCAGGTAGCTTCCGTAGGTGACAGCTTCATCGCTCATACGAACAGCTTACAAGGGCTTGAGACTTGGGTTGAGCATCCGCCTTTCGCGCTCGCACTCCTTGGGCGCTTCGGCGGGAGCGTGGAGCATCCGCCTTCGCGCAGGCACTTCTTGCGCGCTTCGGCGGGATTGTCACGGCGTAGCCGCGACCGATCAAGCGCGGCGTAGGCGTAAAAAAAATTGGGGGGGGGCGCCGGCGTAGCGCCCTCCCGCCTAACGACTCCCCCACAGGTGTCGAGCTCTTTCTCAGATTCTACAGGTTCTACAGG
>JANOZI010000662.1:0-9159 GCA_031429375.1 Acidobacteriota bacterium
ATGCCGAAGCCGACTCCAATGACTCCTAACAGTAGGATTCCGCCCCAGCCAACCATGTCTCTACCCGCTTGTGAAGGATATCACACGCACTACAATCGCACTGGATGAGGCTGTCTTCCGAGCGGCTCGTCGTCGGCGCCATCCTTGCACTGTCGCTGGTGACGCTCGCGCTGCAAGCCGTTGTGCTGCGCCCACGCCTGTGGCCCGCAGGCGCGGGACTCGCGCTGTCCGGCCAGAGTTTAGCCCGCCTGGCTCCTCCGGCGCCGATTTCTGTCATTCGCCCTCCGGATATCCGTGATGCAGTCGCCGGGACATCGGTCACCGCCGCACGCGTCGTTCCTGGCGGGCTCGCGGATCGCGCCGGCATCCGCGACGGTGATCGGGCCGAGGACATCACGCTCAGCTCCTGCTCGTTCGATCGGTGCCCTGAGCTGACGTTCGAGCCGCTGATCATGCCGCTCGCCGGAAGGCCAAAAACACCCGCGGAGGTACTGATCGATTGGCGGAGCCTGCACGACATGAGCGGATTTGCGACCTTCGCGGGCGCCGGACGCGGCCACGTCACGTTCGACCGGCCGGCGATCTGGGCGATGCAGAATCCGCCGTGGGGCGCTTGGTTTCGGCAACATCTCGGTCCGCTGTCGCAGATGACGGCGTTCATTGCCGGCGCGCTCGTGCTACTGTTACTCGGCGCGCGCGGCACGACCGCAACGCTGATGACGCTGGCCTTGATCGCCACGGCGACGGCGAACAGCGGCCCGCTGCTCGGCGCCGAAAGGGTCCTCCCGGTGGTCGGCCCCGTGCTGCTCGTGTTCAATTGGCTGATCACCGCGCTGTCGTTCCCGATCATCGGCCTCGCGGTTCTTTACTTCCCGCATCGCGCGGAGATTCTCGATCGCCGCAAGTGGATCGTGCCCGCGGTGATCGCGGCGGCGCTCCCGATGTTCGTCATCGGATTGGTCACGGCCGTGTTCCTGCTCGGGTCGGACGCGACGCTGCCGGCGTTGTCCTGGATCGCAATGCACGGCTGGACGTTCGAAGCGTCGTTCGCGGTCGCCCTCGTGGCGAACGTGCTGATCGTCGTCGAAGGCATCAACCGCTATCGCGTCAACCTCGATGCGAACGAGCGCCGCCGGATCCAGATGGTGGTGTACACCGGCGTGCCGGCGGTGTTTGCCTACGCGCTCAAGACCGGCATTCCGCTGCTCGGCGGGCTCGCGGGCCGGCCGATTGAGCTGCCATGGCCGGTCGAGGCGCTGCTGCAGGCGATCGTCCTGCTGCCGGCGTTCGGCCTGCCCTACGCCGTCGCGGTGCGTCATGTCTTCAGCCCGCGTACCGTGCTGCGGAGCGGCCTGCAGTACGCCTTTGCCAGGCGGACGCTGACCGTGCTCGTGGCCCTGCCGGTCGTCGCGCTGGTCGCCTCGCTCCTGCAACAGCGCGACCAATCGCTGTCGGCGATCATCAGCGGCCGGCCGCTGTTCTACTTGATCTGCCTGGTGCTGCTCGCGTTGGCGGTGCGCTATCGCGACACCGCGCAGCGCTGGCTCGATCAGCGGTTCTTCCGCGCCGAGTACGACGCGCGCGAGATTCTCGTGTCGCTGGCGGGCCGGGTGCCGTTCGAAGCGGATCCGCGCGACCTGGTGGCGATGGTCGTCACCCAAATCGACTCGGCGCTGCATCCCGAGAGCATCGCGTTGCTGGCCCATTCGACCGACCCTTCGCTGAGCTCAGGGCAGGCCGGAGAGGTGGTGTCGACCCAGACCGCCGGCGGCTCGGTGCTGCTCGGCTCGTTCGAACCGATCCGCGCGTTACGCGCCGACCCCGCACCGCTTCGCGCCGACAGCGCGCTCGTCACGTTGTTGCGCTGGTCGGACAAGCCGCTCGAGGTGTTCCTGGACGACGAGCAGTCGCCGGTCGCGCGGGTGCCCCCGGCGGATCGCAAGTGGCTGGCGTCACTGAACGCGGCGTTGCTCGTGCCGATCTTCGCCGGCCCGTCCCGAGCGGAGTCGAGGGGCGGTAGCGATCCGCCCCTCGCGGAGTCGAGGGGCGGCAGCGAGCCGCGGCCGTTTGTCGGGGTCATCGCGCTCGGGCGCAAGCAGTCGGAAGAGCCGTACACGCCCGAAGACCGCGAGCTGCTGCGCGGCATCGCGGTGCAGATGGGGGTCGCGCTCGACCTCTCGCGACTGCGAAAGCAAGTCGGCAGGACCTACTCTTCAGGCACGTCCGGCGCGATGGCAGCCGCGACGCCGACGGTGGTGGTGAGCGGCAGCGGACTGCCGGCCGCGATGGGCGTCGGCGTGCTGGTCGACGGCAAGTACCGCGTCGACGCGGTCATCGGGGAGGGCGGCATGGGCGCGGTGTTCCGCGCGTGGGATCTGCGGCTCGAGCGATCGGTCGCGATCAAGGTGGTGCGCGCAGACCTGCTGTCGGATCGGGATTCCCGCGCGCGCTTCAGGCGCGAATCGCAGATCGTCGCCAAGCTGCAGCATCCCGCCATCGTCACGGTCTTCGACTATGGCACCCTCGCCGACGGCGCGGCGTTTCTCGTCATGGAGTTCGTCTCCGGCGAAGACCTGCGCAGCCTGTTGAAGCGCGAGCACAAGCTCGGGACGGCGCAGACGGTCGCTCTGATCAGCGGCATCGCCGCCGGGGTCGATTCGGCGCACAAGGCCGGGATCTTCCACCGCGATCTGAAACCGGAAAACATCCTGTTGCCCGCAAGCGGCACCGGTCCGAAGGTCGTGGACTTCGGCGTGGCCAAGTTCACCACGACGACCGGGGGCGAGGACGGGCCCGCGACCACGTCGAGCGGCACGATCGTCGGGACGCCGTCCTATATGGCGCCGGAACAGCTGCGCGGCCACGTGGTTGATGGCCGGTCCGACGTCTACAGCCTCGGCGTCATGACGTATGAAATGCTGACGGGGAAACTACCGTACGGGAGCGGGTCGTTCGTCGACATTGCGATGAAACAGGCGGCGGGCGAAAGCAAGGTCGACATCAAGAGCCTGCCGCTGGGGTTGGGACCGATCATCCGCCGCGCGATCGCCTACGAGCGCGAGGCGCGGCCGGCCTCGCCTGCCGCATTCGCGGAAGAACTCGGCAACGCGAAATAACCAAGAACCAATTTCGAATAACCACAAACACGCTGGACGCGGTTTGGTTATCAGTAATTTGGTTATTGGTTATTTTGTAATTGGTTATTTCTTCTTTTTAGGTTCCATCGCCGCGAGGCGGCGTTCGATTTCCGCGACCGCCTGGCCGATCTGGTCGCGCCGGGTCTGGTGCGTGGTCAACTCGAGCTGGCGTTGCAGCTCGGTGCGTGCGAGGCGGAGCGATTCGGTCTGCCGCGCGTATTCAGGATCTACCTTGGGGCCCCGATCCTTCTGGGCCTTGCGGCTTTCTTCCAGTTCATCCATGCGCTCTTGCAAGCGCGCTTCAGCGTCGATTAGGCCTTCGCCGGCGTCACCCATATTCACCATTGATTATGCCACAGGGCTGCGCCGCGGCTGTCACCGATCGCACGCGGACAGAGTTGTCACAAATGACACAGAATTGAAATGGCATGACCGACCAGCTGTGGTCACATTTTCATCCGGCGGTGGCCGAGTGGTTCCAATCGGTCTTCACCTCCGCCACCACGCCGCAGCGCCGAGGGTGGCCGGCGATTGCGCGCGGCGAGTCGGCGCTGATTCTCGCGCCGACCGGAAGCGGCAAGACGCTGGCGGCCTTTCTGTGGTCGCTCAACCGATTGATGTTCGAGCCAGTGCCCGAGAAGATGGCCCGGTGCCGCGTGCTGTACATGTCGCCGCTCAAGGCGCTGGCGGTCGATGTCGAGCGCAACCTTCGGGCGCCGCTGGCGGGCATTTCCAATGTCGCCGCCGGCAAGGGACTGCCCTTCCATGTGCCGGCCATTGCCGTGCGGACCGGGGACACGCCGAGCTCGGAGCGCGCGAAGTTTCAACGGGCGCCGGCCGACATCCTGATCACGACGCCCGAATCGTTGTTCCTGTTGCTCACGTCCAATGCGCAGGACAGCCTGCGCTCGGTCGAGACGGTGATCATCGACGAGATTCACGCGCTGGTGTCGACCAAGCGCGGGGCGCACATGGCGCTTTCGCTCGAGCGGCTGGAGCGGATTGTCGAAGGCCCACTGCAGCGGATCGGGTTGTCGGCGACGCAGCGGCCGCTCGAGGAAGTGGCGAAGTTTCTGGGTGGGGCCCATTCGACTCGGATTTCATCCGCGCTTGGGGCGCGGGCGAAATCCTCGCTCAGGGCAGGCCGGACAAAGGCTGTGCCAAAAACTGATTACGCAGATTCTGTGCACGAAGAGTTCCAAGACGATCGCGCGGTCAAGTATCGGCCCGTCACGATCGTCGATGCCAGCGCGCCGAAGCAGCTCGCGGTCACGGTGCAGACGCCGGTCGAAGACATGGCGGCGATGGGCAAGCCGCTCGAGCAGCCGAGCGGGCCAGCCGGGCGGGGGCCGGTGGCGCAGTCGATCTGGAGCTCGATTCACCCGAAACTGCTCGAGCTGATCCGCTCGCACAAGTCGACGCTGCTGTTCGTCAACAGCCGCCGGTTGTCCGAGCGCCTGGCGGCGGCGCTCAACGAGCTGGCCGGCGAGGCGCTGGTGCGCGCGCATCATGGGTCGCTGGCGCGCGCGCAGCGAACCGAGATCGAAGACCTGCTCAAGGGCGGGTACCTGCGCGCGCTGGTGGCGACTTCGTCGCTCGAGCTCGGCATCGACATGGGCGCGATCGATCTCGTCATCCAGATCGAAGCGCCGCCGTCGGTGGCGAGCGGCCTGCAGCGCATCGGGCGCGCCGGCCACCGCATCGACGAGGTCAGCGAAGGCATCATCTTCCCGAAGTTCCGCGGCGACCTGGTGGCGTGCGCGGCGGTGACCGCGGCGATGCGGCACGGCAAGGTCGAGTCGTCTCGTTACCCGAGAAACCCGCTCGACGTGTTGGCGCAGCAGCTGGTGGCGATGGCCGCCATGGAGCGATGGCCGGTCGACGAGCTGTATCACACCGTGCGATCGGCGGCACCGTTTGCCGAGTTGAGCCGGCCGATCTTCGACGGCGTGCTGGACATGTTGTCGGGCCGATATCCGTCGGACGAATTCGCGGAGCTGCGGCCGCGGGTGACCTGGGACCGCGTGCACGGCACCGTGCTGGCGCGGCAAGGCGCGAAGAAAGTCGCGATCGCCAACGCCGGCACCATTCCCGATCGCGGGCTGTACGGCGTGTTCTTGTCTGGCGCGGACAAGGACCAGGCGCGCGTCGGCGAGCTCGACGAAGAAATGGTGTTCGAGGCGCGGGCCGGCGAAACCTTCCTGCTCGGCGCTTCGACGTGGCGCATCGATCAAATCACGCACGATCGCGTGCTGGTGTCGCCGGCGCCCGGCGAGCCGGGCAAGATGCCGTTCTGGAAGGGCGAAGGCCCCGGCCGCCCGGTCGAACTGGGCATGGCGATCGGCAAATTGGTGCGCGAGTTGAGAAAGACACCGGATGCCCAGGCGCTCGAACGGCTGCAGCGCGATCACGGGCTGGATGCGCTGGCCAGCGCCAACCTGCTGAAGTATCTCGACGATCAGCACGCGGCCGCCGGCGCGGTGCCCGACGACCGCACCATCGTGATCGAACAGTCGCGCGACGACCTCGGCGACTGGCGTGTGGCGGTGCTGACGCCGCTCGGCAGCCGCGTGCACGCGCCCTGGGCGATGGCCGCCACCGCGCGGATCCGCGACGTGCAGGGACTGGATGTCGAAGTGATGTGGTCCGACGAGGGGTTCGTCGTCCGCTATCCGGACGGCCAGGCGGCGCCCGACACCGCGCTGCTGATTCCCGATCCGGATGACGTCGAGCGGCTCGTGGTTCGGCAGCTGGGCTCGACGGCGATGTTTGCCGCGCGGTTCCGCGAGGCGGCCGGCCGCGCGCTGCTGCTGCCCCGCCGCCGGCCCGGCGCGCGGGCGCCGTTGTGGCAGTTGCGCAAGCGCGCCGCCGATCTGCTCGCGGTGGCGGCACGGTTCGGATCGTTCCCCATCATTCTCGAGACCTATCGCGAGTGCCTCCGCGACATCTTCGACCTGCCGGCCCTCACCGACATCCTCACGCGGATCCAAAGCCGATCCCTGCGCGTGGTCAACGTCGAGTCAAAAACGCCGTCACCCTTTTCATCGTCTCTCCTGTTCGGCTACGTCGCCAATTACATCTACGACGGCGATGCGCCGCTGGCCGAGCGGCGCGCGCAAGCGCTCTCGGTCGATCAGTCGCAGCTGCGCGACTTGATCGGCGACACCGAGCTGCGCGATCTACTGGACGAGGCCGCGCTCGACACGCTCGAAGCAGAGCTGCAGTACCTACCGGAGCGCTTTCACGCGCGATCGACCGACGCGCTGCACGATCTGCTGCTGCGTCTGGGGGATCTGTCTCGAGAGGACATCGCCGCCCGCTGTGGGCCCGGCGTGGCCGGACCGGCCGTCTCGGAGCTCGTGGCCGATCGCCGCGCCATCGAGGTGCGCATCGCCGGGCAGCCGCGCCTGATCGCGGTTGAAGACGCCGCGCGCTATCGCGATGCGGTGGGTACGCCCCTGCCGCAAGGCCTGCCCGAGACGTTGCTCGAGCCGGTCGCCGATCCGATCGGCGACCTCGTGCGCCGGTATGCGCGCAGCCACGGTCCGTTTGCCGGCAGCGACCTGGGCGCGCGCCTCGGCCTGGGCAGCGCCGTAGTCGATGCGGCGCTGGTGCGCCTGCGCGGCGCCGGTCGCGTGACCGATGGCGAGTTCCGCCCGGGAGGGCGCGGCCGCGAATGGTGCGACGCAGAAGTCTTGCGCAACCTGCGGCAGCGATCGCTCGCGAAGCTGCGACAGCAGGTCGAGCCGGTCGAGGCCTCGGCCCTCGGCCGCTTCCTGGTCACGTGGCACGGCCTGGCGCGGCCGCGCACCGGCCTCGACGGGCTGCTCGACGTGATCGAACAGCTGCAGGGCGTGCCGATCGTGGCGTCGCTGCTCGAGCGCGAGGTGCTGCCTGCGCGGATCCGTTTCTACACGCCCGACATGCTCGACACGCTGCTCGGCGCCGGCGAGGTGACGTGGACCGGCGTCGAGCCGCTGGGCGAGCGCGACGGCCGCATCGCGCTCTATCTCATCGATCATGTGTCGCGCCTTCGTCCGCCCGATGCGCTGGCACCGACGCGCAACCAGGGCCTGACCGAACGCGACACCAGGCTGATCGCCTGGCTGAACCGGCACGGCGCCTCGTTCTTTGGCCCGCTGCACGAAGCGGCCGGCGGCGGCTTTCCGAAGGAAACCGTCGACGCGATCTGGGACCTGGTGTGGAAAGGGCTGCTGACCAACGACACGATGCACGCGCTGCGGGCCTTCACGGCGCCGCCGGAGCGCGCGAGAAAACCCGGGCGCCCCGGCGCGTTCCGGTCGCGACGCCTGATTCCGCCATCGGCCGAAGGACGCTGGACGCTCGTCAGCCCGGCCGATACCGATCCGACAAAGTGGGCCGCGGCGATGGCGCAACAACTGTTGACCCGGCACGGCGTCGTCACGCGCGACATCACTGCTGTCGAGAACCTGCCGGGCGGGTTCTCTGCCATGTATCCGGTGTTGAGGCGTCTCGAGGAAACCGGGCGCATCCGGCGCGGTTATTTTGTCGCCGGCCTCGGCGCCGCGCAGTTCGCGCAGACCGGCGCAATCGATCTGCTGCGCGATGCCAGGGAATCACACGACGAGGACGTCTCGGTCACGATCTCGGCCGCGGATCCCGTCAACCCGTACGGTGTGTTGATGCCATGGCCCCTTCGACTCGACGAGGATGGCAAGCCATCCTCGTCTCGCTCAGGGCAGGCCACCCGCACTGCCGGCGCGCGCGTGATTCTCGTGAATGGCCGGCTGGTGTGCTGGATCGGACGCGGCGACCGGCAACTGATCGTGTCGTTGCCGGACGACGAGCCCGAACGATCGCGGGCGGGCCACGCCATGGCGCGCGAGCTCGTGGCGCTGGCGCAGCGCGCCCCCGAGGGGCGGCGCGGATGGTTGGTCGAAGAGATCAACGGCCAGCCGGCCGCGGATGATCCGGCGAGCCGCTTCTTGATCGCCGCCGGGTTTGCCGCGACCCACAACGGATTGCAGTTCCGAATCGGCAAAGGCCTCAAGCCTCAACCGGGCCCCCAGCGCGGCAGCCGCGAAGGGGTGGAGCCCCCAGGCCCTGAAGAGTCAGACGATGCCTGAGGGCGACCATATCTTCCGGGCCGCGCGCTCGCTGAACAAGGTGCTCGCCGGCCACGTGGTCACGAAGTTCGACACCGCCTACGCCCACCTCTCGCGCATCGACGACGACACGCCGATTGCGGGCCGGACGATCGAGCGGTGTGAGTCGGCGGGCAAACACCTGTTGATCGTGTTCAGCGGTGACCTCATCCTGCGGACGCACATGCGGATGAACGGCTCGTGGCATCTCTATCGTCACGGCGAGCGATGGTGGCGGGGCCCGCAGGCGATGCGCGTGCGGATCGACACGGCCGACTGGGTCGCGGTCGCGTTCGATGTGCCCGTTGCCGAATTCGTGACGGCGCGCCAGCTCCTGGCGACCGGCCCGGTGGCCGCGCTCGGACCCGACCTGCTCGGTCCGGCGTTCGATCGCGACGAGGCGGTGCGCCGCATTGTCATCAGCGGCGCGATGCCAATCGCGCAAGCGCTGCTGGATCAGCGGCTGGTGGCGGGGATTGGCAACGTCTATAAGTCCGAAGTGCTGTTTCTGGCCGGCATCCATCCGGACACGCCGGCCGGCGCGGTGCCCGTCGCCGCGCTCGAGCCCCTGCTCGACACCGCGCGCTCGCTGCTGCAGGCGAATGTGATCGACGGGACACCGGCGGCGATTCAGACCTATCGCTCGCTGAGGCGGACGGCGCCCGGATCGGATCACGACGACAACCTGTGGGTCTACGGGCGCAAGGGCAAGCCGTGCCGGAAGTGCGGGACGCCGATCGAGTCGAAGAAGATGGGCCTCGACGCGCGCACCACTTACTGGTGTCCACGGTGTCAGCAGGGATGATGGGGGTCAGGTCACGAAAATCACAGTTTGGGATGATTGGGGACAGGTCACGGTTGCCTTACCGGGGGGGCCTGACCTGTCCCCGATCATC
>JANOZI010000663.1:0-2720 GCA_031429375.1 Acidobacteriota bacterium
CGTCATGCCGATCGGTTCAAGGGCCGCACCTTCGACTGGATGCGCTTCCAGCAGGATGGCCAGGACTATCCCACGCCGGATCCGCGCCTGAGGCCCGCCGCCGAGATCACGATCGCCGCCGTCGACGGCGGCACGCCGAAAGCGATCACGGCGCTCGGCATGCGCCCGGCCAACGTGGCCTGGCATCCCAACGGCACCGCCGTCGCGTTCACCGCTGACGAAGGCTGGAAAAACGAGCAGGGTTACGAACACCCCGACATCTACACCGTCACCACCGACGGCAAGGTGAGCCGGCTCACCACCGACGGCTACGTCTGGAGCTCGCTGGCGTATTCCCCCGATGGCAAGTTCCTGCTGGCCGAGCGGACGTTCGGCACCGACATGATCATCAAGCAGCGGCTGAATCATGGCGGCTCTGACGATTTGATTCTCAAGCCCATCGACTCGGCTGCCTCCGGGCGTACGCCCGGCGCCAGCCTCGCTCAGGGCGGGCCCACCGGGGGCGCCGACATCAACCTGACCGCGTCGTGGGAGCTCGAGCCGAATGCGCCGCGCTGGTCGCCCGATGGCCGCTACGTCTACTTCACCGCGGAGAAGGGCGGCACTACGCACTTGTTCCGCGTCGCCGCGCGCGCGGACGCGGCCGTCGAACAGGTCACGCAAGGCGAGCGGCGGCTGAACGCGATCACCTTCGACAAGGCGATGACGAAGATCGCTTACACGGTCGGCACCTACGACAGCCCTTCGGAAGTGTGGACCGCCGGCATCGACGGCAAGGGCGAGCGGCAGCTGACCAACGTGTTCGCCGACATCCGCGCCGAGATCGGCATCACGAAGACCGAGCGGCTGTCGTGGAAGAGCAACGACGGCACGGTGATCGAAGGCTGGCTGACGCAGCCGTACGGCTTCGATCGCGCGAAGGGACCGTACCCGCTCGTCGTGTTCAACCACGGCGGGCCGCACTCAGCGGTCGGCTACGGCTTCAATTTCAAGCAGCAGTACTTCGCGGCGAACGGCTACTTCGTGCTCGACACCAACTTCCGGAGCTCGACCGGCTACGGCGACGCCTTCAAGTGGGGCACGTGGGGCGCGTGGGGAACCAAGGACGGCCAGGACGTCGTGTCGGGCATCGATCACGTACTGGCGACTTACCCCGTCGATCGAGCCAGGGTCGCGACGATGGGCCACTCCTACGGCGGCTTCATGACCAACTGGCTGATCACGGTGTATCCCGATCGCTTCGCTGCCGCCGCGTCCGGCGCCGGCATTTCCAACTGGTTCAGCGATTACGGCACCGCCGACATTTACCGCACCAAGGAAACCGAGTTCTTCGGCTCGCCGTGGGACGAGCGCGCCATCGCGCGGATGATCGCGCAGTCGCCGCTGATGCAGGCCGGCAAGGTGCGGACGCCGACGCTCTTCATCCAGGGCGAAATGGATCAGCGCGTGCCGTACGAAGAAGGCGAGCAAATGTATTTCGCCGTCAAGCGGCAGGGCGTGCCGGCCAAGATGATCCAGTATGCCGGACAGCCGCACGGCATCAGCGGCCACTGGAACAACGTGCACCGCATGCTCAACGAGCTGAAGTGGATCGACAGCTACGTCAAGAAGGGCCTGACCACGACGACGTCGGCGCCGCAACAATGAAGAGGTTGACGCTCGTCGCGTTGGTCGCGGTGTCGCTGTCGTCGCACCCGATCGCGGCTCAATCGAAGGGCGACCAGACTGTCTTTGCCGTCGGCACCGCCAGGGCGTCGCGCGGCCACACCGCCACCGGGGCGATCGAGGTGCCCGCGGGCAGCGACGCGGCGCTGTCGATTCCGGTCGCGGTGGTGCACGGCGCAAAGTCCGGTCCCGTGCTCGCCTTGCTGGCCGGCGCTCATGGCACCGAGTATGCGTCGATCATCGCGCTCGAGAAGCTGATCCCGATGATCAATGCCAACGAACTGTCTGGCACGGTGATCATCGTGCCGCTGCTGAACGTGCCGTCGTTCGTGAAGGTGGTGCCGCACCTCAATCCGGTTGACGGCAAGAACATGAACCGGATGTACCCCGGCAAGGCCGACGGCACGCAGACGGAGCGAGCGTCGCTGGCGATCACCAACCAGGTGGTCCAGCAGGCCGATCACGTGATCGACTTTCACGGCGGCGACCTCGACGAGAGCCTGCGGCCGTACTCGTACTGGAACAAGACCGGGCGGGCGGCGCAGGACGCGATTTCCCGCGGCATGGTCCTCGCCTTCGGGCTCGATCACATCGTGATCACGACGGGCCGGCCGTCCGACCCGGCGGCGTCGGTGTATTTCGAGAACACCGCCACCACACGCGGCAAGCCCTCGATCATCGTCGAAGCCGGCCACGCCGGCACCGTGGAGTCGAGCGATCTGTCGGCGCTTGTCAATGGCAGCCTGAACGTGATGCGCCACCTGAAGATGTTGCCGGGCGAGGCCGTGCCGATCGAGAACCCGGTGTGGATCGATCACCTGGCTGATGTCGCCAGCGAGCAGGGCGGGATCTTCTATCCGATCGTGAAGCGCGGCGCCTACGTGTCTGCCGGCATGAAGCTCGGATACGTCACCGACTACGTCGGGAAGACCCTGTTCGAAGCGCGCGCGAAAGAGAGCGGCGTGCTGCTTTACGTGCGGGCGGTGCCGTCGATCTCGAAAGGCGATCCGATCGCGAGTATCGGGGTTGTTGGTAAAGCGCCGTAAGAGAAGACC
>JANOZI010000664.1:0-6130 GCA_031429375.1 Acidobacteriota bacterium
AGCAACGGTCCGCCTCGACGTGCAGCAGGCGATCAATGCCATTGAAGTCAACCAGGCGCGCGTCCGGTATATCGAGCAGGACACGCTCACCGCCGCGCGCGAGGCCCGCGATGCCGTGATGGCGGCGTATCAGGTCGGCGAAGCCGGGCTGATCGACTACCTGGACGCGCAACGCGCGTTCCGCGAAACCCTTCGCATTTACAACCGGGCTCTGTACGACCGTCGCCTCAGCGACTTCGAGGTTGCCGCCGCTGTTGGCAGGCCTTCGGTACAGCCGTGATGCAGGTGACCGATTATGACTGACGATTTCATTGCAACTCCTCAACCTCGCCGCTCAGGATCGCTGGCGATCGCCGCCCTACTCGGCGCTGTCGTCAGCGGCGGGCTGGTCTGGGTGCTGGTGAGCGGGTCTGACGTTGTGCCGGCGGAAGAGGCCGCGGCGCGCGAGACGCTGCCCCCGGGCGTGGTCGAGATTCCCGAGGCCGCGCAACAGAATGCCGGCGTCAAGCTCGCCGAGGTGCGCCAGACAACGCTGCCGGTCCATCTCGAGGTCACGGGTGCCGTGGCTCCCGAGGGCTCCCGTGTCTCGGAAGTACGCCCGCTCGCGCGCGGCCTGATTACCCGGGTCTCAGTGCGGCTCGGCGATCGCGTTCGTGCCGGACAGCCGTTACTGACTTATGACAACGTCGAGCTCGGCGAACGCCTTGGCGAATATTTCGAGGCCCGGGCGGGACTGCGACAGGTCGAGAGCGATGTGGTCGTGAAGCAACGCGCGGTTGAACGCGCCGAGGCATTGATCGGGCAGCAAGCGATCTCACAGCAGGTCCTCGACCTGCGGCGGGCCGAATTCAGGAATGCGCAGGCCGCGGTCGACCGCGAGAAGGCAACGCTGGATCGGATCGACGAGCAGATTCACCGGTTCGGGCTGAGTGACAAGGAACTCGAAGGACTGGGCCCCGACACCGCCGAAGCCAACCATCGCGCGGCGACCCTGGCCACCATCCGGGCGCCATTCGACGGGGTGGTCATCGCTTACGACGTCGCCGTCGGCGAAATCGTGGAACCCGAGCGCGCCCTGGTCACGATTGCCAACCTCGACACGGTCTGGATCCTGGCCGACGTCTACGAGAAGGATATTTCCCGAGTGCCTTCGGCGGCCGAGGTTGACGTCAGGGTTGACGCGTACCCCGAACGGACCTTCAAGGGCAAGCTGACCTATGTCAGCGATGTCCTCGATCCGAAGTCGCGATCCGTCAAGGTCCGCAGCATCGTCCAGAACCCGGACGGCCTGCTGCGGCTCGACATGTTCGCGCGGGTCTCGATCCCGACACGCGATCAGCAGCAGGCGCTGGTGGTCCCGATCGACGCCGTTCAGCAGATTGACAATCAGCCGGTGGTGTTCGTGCGCGAAACGGCGACCCGGTTTCGGAGACAGAATGTCCGGCTCGGACTTCAGGCCGGCAACCTCGTGGAAGTGAAAGAGGGCCTCAAGGTGGGTGACGCCGTCGTCGGCGTCGGCAGTTTCTATTTCAAGACGGCGCTTCAGCGCGAGTTGATTGGCGGCGAGTAGGAGGCTGCCATGCACAAGCTGATCGAACTGTCGCTGCGAAATAAATTCCTGGTGCTGGTCGGCACCATGGTCGTGGTCGGCCTCGGGATCTCGTCGATGTTGCGCCTGCCGATCGACGCGGTGCCGGATGTTACGCCCAACCAGGTGTTGATCCTCACGTCGGCGCCGGGACTCGGACCGCTGGAAGTCGAACGGTCCGTGACGTTCCCGGTTGAAACGGCCATGAGCGGTTTGCCGGGCATCGCTGAAATCCGATCGGTGTCCCGTTTCGGGCTGTCGTCGGTGACGATCTTCTTCGACGAGAGCATCGACCTGTATTTTGCCAGGCGGCTGGTGCTCGAGCGATTGCCGGACGCCAGGGAAGCGATCCCGGCCGGGTTTGGCAGCCCGACGATGGGCCCGATCAGCACCGGGTTGGGGGAGATCTACCAGTTCGAAGTGCGAGGGGCGGGCGTTTCCCCGATGGAACTGCGCAACATCCTGGAATGGGACATTGCGTTCAAGCTGCGATCGGTACCGGGCGTGGTCGAGATCAACACCTACGGCGGGGAGTTGAAGACGTACGAGGTGCAACTCGACCCCGACAAGCTGGTGGCCTTCAATGTCTCGCTCGCGCAGGTGTTCACGGCGCTCGAGCAAAACAACACCAACACTGGCGGTGCGTATATCGAACGGGCCCAGGAGCAATACGTCATTCGCGGTGAGGGGCTCGTCGAGTCGCTGAGTGACGTCGACAACATTGTCGTCTCCACGACCGGCGAGGGCACGCCGGTCTTCATCAAGAGCCTGGGTCAGACCGTGTTTGCACCGCAGGTCCGCCAGGGCGCCGTGACGCGCGATGGGCGGGGTGAAGTGGTGACCGGCGTGGTGATGATGCTGATGGGCGAAAACTCCCGGGTGGTGGCCGACCGCGTCAAGGTCCGCCTCGCCGAGATTGCGAAGAGCCTGCCGCCCGGGGTCGAGGTGGAGAGTTACTACGATCGAACGGCACTGGTGCAGAAGACCATCGGCACCGTCACGTGGAATCTGATCGAAGGCGGCGTGTTGGTGATCGCCGTACTGTTGTTGCTGCTCGGCAACGTCCGCGGCGGCCTGATCGTGGCGTCGGCCATTCCTCTGTCGATGCTGTTTGCGTTCACCGGCATGCTGCAGGCGGGCCTGTCGGGAAACCTGATGAGCCTGGGGGCGATCGATTTTGGCCTGATCGTGGACGGCTCGGTGGTGATGATCGAGAACATCGTCCGCCGGCTCGGCGAGGCCGGCCATCGCACCGACGCCAATCGCGAGACGATTATCCGCGAGGCGGCGAGCGAAGTGGCGCGCCCGGTCTTCTTTGCGGTGTTGATGATCATTCTCGTATACCTGCCGATCCTTGCGCTCGAGGGCGTCGAGGGCAAGATGTTCAAGCCCATGGCGCTGACCGTGGTGTTCGCGCTCGTCGGCTCTCTCATTCTTGCGCTGACGTTGATGCCGGTGCTGGCGGCGCTGTTGTTCAAGGGTCGCATCCAGGAGCGTGAGCCGTGGGTGGTGCGATGGTTGAAGCAGCGATATCAACCCTGGCTCGAGGCGGCACTGGCCAGGCCCTTGAGCGTCGCCGCGATAGCCGGGGGCGTGTTCGCGGCTTCGATGCTACTCGTGCCGTTCATGGGGTCCGAGTTCATTCCCCGGCTCGACGAAGGCGCGCTGGCGATCCAGGCGTCGCGGTTGCCGAGCGTGGCGCTGTCCGAATCGGTGAAGAGCACCACGGCCATCGAGAAGGTGCTCAAGGAATTTTCCGAGGTCGTCACGGTCGTCTCGCGCACCGGTCAGGCCGAGATTCCGACCGATCCCATGGGGGTGGAGACCAGCGACATCTACGTGATCCTGAAAGACCACTCGGAATGGCAGACGCCCACGCGCGAAGAGTTGATCGCGAAGATGGAGCAGGCCCTCGAAGCGGGGGTGCCGGGCAACATGTTCAGTTTTTCGCAGCCGATTGAACTGCGGGTCCAGGAACTGATCGCCGGCGTGCGCTCGGACCTGGCGATCACGATCTTCGGCGACGACCTGGACGAGCTGCGCCGCACCGGCGCGGAGGTCACCCGCGTGGTGTCGCGTGTGACCGGCGCCGCCGACGTCAAGCTGGAGCAGACCGGCGGACTGCCGTTCCTGCGCATCAAGATTCGCCGCGACCACATCGCGCGCTACGGCATCAACGCCTCCGATGTCCTTGACGTCGTGCGCACGATCGGTGGACGCGAAGTCGGCGAAGTGCTCGAAGGGCAGCGCCGCTTCACCTTGCAGGCGCGATTTGCGCCAGACAAGCGGGCCGATCTCGATCAGATCCGGCGGTTGCGCGTGGCCGATCCGCAGGGCCGGATGATTCCGATCGCGCAACTGGCTGATATCTGGGTCGAAGAGGGCCCGGCGCAGATCTCGCGCGAGAACATTCACCGGAAGATTAATGTCGAGGCGAGCGTTCGCGGCCGCGACCTTGGCAGCTTTGTAACCGATGTGCAGCAGGCCATCGCAAAGGACATCAAGCTGCCGACCGGTTACTACATCGAATACGGCGGCCAGTTCGAGAATCTCGAGCGCGCCTTCCGGCGGCTCCTGCTGGTCGTGCCGATCGCGCTGTTCCTGATTTTCGTTCTGCTCTTCACCACCTTCAATGCGATGAGGCCCGCGTTGCTGATTTACCTGAACATTCCAGTCGCCGCCACCGGCGGCATCGTGGCACTCTTCGTGCGGGGTATGCCGTTCAGTATCTCGGCCGGCGTGGGATTCATCGCGCTGTTCGGCGTGGCGGTCATGAATGGTCTGGTGTTGCTGTCGCACATCGACGAACTGAGGCGCCAGGGCCTGCCGATGCACGAGGCTACCGTGCGAGGCTGCCTAGAGAAAATGCGGGCCATGATCATGGCGCCATTGGTGGCGGGCCTGGGTTTTGTGCCGATGGCGTTCTCCACGGGTGCAGGCGCCGAAGTCCAGCAACCCCTCGCCACCGTCGTGATCGGCGGCCTGGTCACGTCGACGGCCTTGACGTTGTTCGTGCTGCCAGCCCTGTACCGTCGCTTCGAACGCAACGCTCCCGAGGTGGAATTGTGATGAGAGAAATCAAAGCGATCATTCGCCACGAACGAGTACCTGATGTGTTCCGGGCCCTGCATGAGATTCCAGGACTTCCGGGAGCGACGATGTCGGTGGTGCAGGGGTTTGGCAAACGGGTGGTGGCGGCGCCGGACCCTCCGGAGTACGGCGAAACGGTGATGGCGAAACTGGAACTCGTGGTGCCTCAGACTCTGGCGGCGGACGTCGTTGCGGCGATTCGGAAGGGCGCGCATACCGGCCGGCCGGGTGATGGCAAGATCTTCGTCATTGCGGTCGAAGACGCGATCAACGTCCGCAGCGGTGCGCAGGGAATGGACGCCCTATGAGCGCGCTGCGATCGACGCACGGCGGGGGTGTCCGTGTCTGACCGCTTCGAGTTCCGCATTCACGGGATGGACTGCGCCGACGAGGTCGCCATTCTCAAACGTGAGATCGAGCCCATGGTCCGCGAACCGGGCCGGTTGTCGTTCGACATCCTGCGCGGCAAGATGAATGTCGATCAGGGTGAACCATCCGTCAGTCAAGCCGGCTTGATGGCGGCCGTGGCGCGGACGGGGATGCGTGCGGAACCCTGGGAGGACGAACCGCGGGAGCCGGCCGCTGCCGGCTTCTGGCAACGGACCGGCCGGACGCTGCTGACGGTCTTGAGCGGCGGTTTCACGATCGCGGGGTTCGCGGTTCACGCGGCCCAGGCTGGGTTGAGTGGCGCGCTCGGTTCCGAAGGAACCGGTCTGTCGGAGGGTCGGGCGCCGCTGGCGGCGGTCGCCCTGTACGTCGCGGCGATCGTGACTGGTGGATGGTACGTCGCGCCTCGCGCGTGGAACGCGGTCCGCCGCTTGCGGCCCGATATGAACCTGCTGATGGCGATTGCGGTGATCGGTGCGGCTGGCATCGCCGAGTGGTTCGAGGCCGCCGTCGTCACATTCCTGTTCGCGCTGTCGCTGGCACTCGAGTCCTGGAGCATCGGCCGCGCGCGCCGGGCGGTCGAGGCCTTGATGGCGATTGCCCCGCCGACGGCCCGATTGCTCGGTGCCGATGGCGCGCTCACCGAGGTCAAGGCCGCCGACGTTCCGGTCGGCGCCATCATTCTCGTCAAGCCCGGCGACCGGATTCCCCTCGACGGCACGGTCCGGCGCGGCACCAGCGAGGTCAATCAGGCGCCGATTACGGGAGAAAGCGTGCCCGTCGAGAAAGCGCCCCCGGCCGGCGTGTTTGCCGGCACCGTCAACGGCGACGGCGTGCTCGAGGTCGAAGTCACACGGTTGGTTGGTGAGACGACGCTGGCGCAGATCATCAGGATGGTTGAAGAGGCGCAGAGCCGCCGCGCGCCGTCCGAGCAATGGGTCGATCGATTCGCGCGTGTGTATACGCCCGCGATCCTCGCCGTCGCCATCGGGATTGCGGTGATACCGCGGTTGTTGTTCGGCGGCGATGCTGGAGATTGGTTCTATCGCGCGTTGGTGCTGCTGG
>JANOZI010000665.1:0-5174 GCA_031429375.1 Acidobacteriota bacterium
CGAAGGTGTTCGATGTTTCCACCGGCCAACACGAGGTGACTGTCGGCCAGGCCTGGCATCAGCGCGCCGGAGGCCTCACGCATCACGGGTTATGGGTCTATCAGGAGAGCCCCAGTTGCACCGTGCACTGGCGTGCGCTAAGGGCGTCACTCAGGGGGAACCGCGCCTGAGTGCATCACTAGCCCTAATGATCGCGGTCGCGTCCCTCGCTCGGTTTCGAGAGTGTGATTCTGACCCTGGCGACGTTTGACCAGTGCTTCCCATCGGTGACACGGAACGTGAACCTGGCGTCGTCTTCGGCGCGGCCCCTGGGGGTGAAGCTGAACGCTCCGGTGCGCGGATCAACGATCACTTTCCCCTTGGCTTCGTTCGTCACCAACTCGAAGGTCAGCTGATCACCATCGTCATCGCGCGCCTCGAGGAACCCGGTCAGCACGGTATTGGCTTTGACGCTGTAGCGTGCTGAATCCGCCACGGGCACCGAGTCGTCCGGACGGCGTCCAGGGTTCACGGTCACGGTAAATGTCGCCGACCCCGCGTTGCCGCGCGCATCCGTGGCCCCGCACGTCACCGTCGTGGTTCCGATCGGGAATCTGGTGCCGCTCGGAGGGGTGCACGCCGCCACCAATGCGCCGTCGACGGCATCGGTCGCCGATGCCGCAAACGAGTAATTTACCGGCGCCCGGCCTATCGTCACGTTCGCCGGCACTGTCACGACCGGCGCGGTCGTGTCGATCACGCGCACGGTGAAGGCCATCGGCGTCGCCGCGTTACCGGCCGCGTCGGCGGCTCCGCAGGTCACGGTGGTCGAGCCGAGCGCGAAGGTGGCGCCGCTGGCAGCGGTGCACGTCGCCGCGACCGTGCCGTCGACGTTATCGGACGCCGACGCCGCGAAGCTATGCGCCGCGCCGAGCGGCCCGGTCGCTTCGATCGTCACGTCTGCCGGCACCGTCACGGCGGGCGGGGTGCTGTCGATCACGCGCACGATGAAAGTTACCGGTGTCGCCGCGTTACCGGCCGCGTCGGTGGCTCCGCACGTCACCGTCGTCGAGCCGAAGGCGAAGGTCGCGCCGCTGGCCGGAACGCACGTTGCCGCGAAGGTGCCGTCGATGTCGTCGAGCGCCGACGCGGTGAAGGTATGCGGCGCGCCTTGCGGCCCGGTCGCTTCGATCGTCAGGTCTGCCGGCACTGTCAGCGCAGGCGGGGTCGCGTCGGGCCGTGCAAGCGCGACAGCAAACGGGCTGAGCGATGTGGTGCGCGCGCAGACGCGGCGCGCGACGAAATCGGGCGCCGGCTGATCGGGCGCGAGAATCGTGCGATCGACCATCACGCCGCTCTCGCCGTGCATGATGCGGACCGCGCCGAAAACGGTGGCGTCGGTGATCCACGGCACGCTGAAACACACGACGATGTCACCGCTGATCGCCGCGGTGGTGTTCACCTGGTACGTCAAGCCGCCGACGACGTCAAAGCCGCCGATCACGTTCGGTGCGGTCGCCGGTTCGATCGCGACGACCGTCGTCACTCCGGAGGTCGTCACGTTGCTGAACGTCACGTTCGACAGTTGCGCGGGCGCGACCGCGACGTTGGCGCCGGCCCGGGTGCTGAACAGCGTCGAGATGGCGCGGACGACCTCTCCGTTCACCGCACCGTATTCGACGGTGCTGCTGGCCGAGAACGGCCAGCCGCCAGTTGCCGGGAGCTGTTGCGCCAGGAAGAAGTTTGCCGCCGCCGTGATCGCCGCGCTCGTGCCCGTGCCGCCGACGGCCTGCAGGCCGATGGTGACATACGCGGTGACTTGTGAATCTCCGCCATCCCACGAGCCGGCCGGATCCTGTTGTGCCAGCAGGAAGGCGCGGTACTCGTTGACTTGCGCATCGAAGCCGGGCAGGTCGTGGATGGCCCAGAGCAATGAACCTTCGCCGAGAATCGTGTACTTGAACGACTGCGGGTTGTCGGCCGGACCGCAGCCCGCCGGGATCGCGCACTGGCCGGATTTGTGCGACGGATCGGTGTCTTTCCAGAGTGGTTCGAGAGCGCGTGTTTGGTTGGCCGCGGCCAACGCATAGTCGAGCTCGCCGGCGGCCTTGGCGGCCCTGATGAACGACGCGGCGTCCCACGCGGCCACCGAGCGCAAGCGCCCCGGGTTGCGCCGTGCGATGAAGTCGTTGATTCGCTCGGCGGCACTCGGGAACCGGTTGATCGCGATCTGGAACCACGCGCGCGCGGTCGTCGCGTAGACCGGGTTTCCAGTGAGCGCACTGAGCTCCACCAGGAACTCGATGTCCTGGTTGAACGGCAGCTGCTGCGGCGTCAGCGCGAGCGCGGCCTGGTAGCGGGTGATCAGCGCATCGCCGACCGCGATGGCGCCCGGCCGCAACGCCGTGCCTCCCGTGTGCCGGTCGGCCGCGAGCAGCCCGAGCCCGATCACGCCGAACGTATTGGGGCACGAACCATAGGGGCCGGCACAGCCGGCGCCGACGACCCTGAACGGCCATCCGCCGTCGGGATTCTGCAGCCCCTGGAGCCGGGCGCCCCCGGCGCCAACCGCACTGTTGATGGTCGGCTCGTCGGCGATGCGCGCCGTGACCGTGACCACCGACGTGCTGTTGCCGGTGTTGCCGCTGGCATCCCGGAAACTGAAGCGGACCGTGGTGTTGCCCTTGGGGAACAGCGTGTCGGCAGCGACCGGGGTCCACGTCCCGTTGATCATCGCCTCAGCCGGCAACCTCACCGGTGCGGCATCGCCCGCGTCGGCGGCCGATCCGCCGGAGAGGAAGGCGTTCAAAAGTTGCGATCCGACCGACCCCGCGACGTTGCCACGGGCGCCGCCATACTCTGTTGCCGGCACGCTGGTCGGTGCAGGCGGCGTGACGGAAGGCGCCGTCTTGTCGATCACGGCGATCGACACGGCGGCAACCGCTGTCGTGTAGTTGATGGCGTCGGCCGGTGTGAACGTGACGCTCAGCGGGCTAGTTCCTACCGGTAATACCGTGCCCGCGGACGGCACATACGTGAAGGTGCCAGGCACCGTCGTGGTCGCGTTCAATTGCTGCGGTCCCAATGCGGTGAGGTGGAAGACGGGCGCTGGAGTGGGCCACGTGATGACTGGCGTCGCGCTCAGCTTGGTGACGTTGACGGCGGCTGACGTCGTCAGCTTGCCCGCGGTGTCACGAGCTCGAGCCGCGAGCGTATGCGGACCGGCAGCCACGGCCGACGCATTCCAAAAAACATAGTAGGGTGCCGTTGTCGCTTCGGCGCCGAGCTGGGCGCCATCGAGCAGGAACTGCACACCTGCCACGCCGTTGTCGTCCGTCGCGTCCGCCGCCACGAGCAGCGTGCCCGACACCGTGGTCCCACTCGTGGGCGCCGTGATGGCGACCGTCGGCGCGGCAACGTCGACCGTGACGGCGATGGTGTTCGCGGGCCCCGCGCCGCCGTTACTGTCTCGTGCAATGGCCGACAGGAAATGCGCACCGCTGAGCACGCTGGTCGTATCCCACGACACCTCGTACGGGAAGCTCGTGTCTTCCACGCCAAGGTTGAAGCCGTCGAGGATGAACAGCACGCCGGTCAGCGTGCCGCTGCCGGGCGTCGCCGTCGCAGAGACCGTCACTGTCCCCGACACCGTCGATGCGGCCGCGGGCGCGGTGATGGTCGCCGACGGGGTGAGTCCGCCGCCGCTCGCGTTTAGCGCCGTCGTAAAGACGTCGAACGTCGATGAGCCCTCGGTCCACGCCAGGCCGATCTGGCCGCTCCCACTAGGCTTTTGGTAACCGGAAATGAAATTGCGCACGTGAGTTCCGGTGTTGGTACCAGGAACAATCGCCCACGGCGTCCACGCACCGGCGCTCAACTTTGTGTAGAGGATCGAGTTGGCCGCGTCGCTCGGGTGGCTATTGATGGCGAACAACCAGACGCTCGTGCCGTCGGTGGCGCCGAACACGCCGGCGCCGGACTTGAACGCCTGGCCGCCCCCGAACGCGGGCGGTGCGCTTGGCCCACTAAGCGTCGACCAGCCGTCACCGACCGCATCGTACGACGCCATTTGGACCGCAGTGCCGTTCCGGCGGAACGCGTAGACCGTGATCGGGCTCACCGGCACGAGTGCCCAGTCGTTCTGATTGATGGTGGTGTTGGTGGAGAACACAATTCTGCCGTTTCCACCATCGCCATCGAAGGGGACGTTCACCCAAGTGCCGTTCGCGCCAGACCGCATGGATCTCAGGTTGGTCAGGTTAGGCTGCACCGCGAGGCCATTGCTGTACACCGCCAGCATCACGTCCGACGCCAACGGCGCGAAGGACAACACCTTGCATTCGTTGGCCATTGTCTTGTCGATCACGGCCGTCGTCCAGGGTGGTGAGGTCCCTATACTGCCCGTGGGACTGACGTTGTTTCCGAAACCATTGATCCAAGTGGCCGAGATGTCGGGATTCGCCGATCGGCCGACGTTGCAGTCCACCTCTTGGTCCATCACGACGCTGAAGTGATGGACATAGCCACTCGAAGAAATAGCGACCGAGTTGCCCCAAGGCGTCTTGGCGGAGGAGCTGCTACCGCCGGTACCAGTCGGGCCTTGATACTGCGATGCGGTATTCGGTGACCCCGGGTTATTCCAGGCGCCCCAGGTGATCGACGTGGTGCCGAGCTGCGCGCGGATGTGGCCGTTCTGCGATGTCTGGCCGTCGAACGCGGCTGACGCGAACAGGTGCGCGTAGTCAGCGCTTCCGATGCTCCGAATGGCCACGCCAAGCGATCGACTGCCCGCCAGCAGCGCATTGGGCGAGTTCACACGGGGGAGTACTGGGCTGAAGGAGGCGGAGGTCCAAGTGGCAGCCCCGAGGTCAGGCCCATTGCTTACATAGGCCCGAACTTTTTGGTTGCCAAGGCTATCGTCGGCAGACGACAGCGTGAAGAACCACCACACGCCGGCATTCGGTGCATACACAAGGTGTGATTGTCCCGAATGACCGGTGGCGTCCCTGAACGTTCCGGCGATCTGGTTACCGATCTTGACCGGCGCCGTCACTGGCGGCGTCGCGCCGACGGCCGTCACCGTGATCGGAACCGTCCTGCTCACCGTGTTGTGATTGGCAGTGTCGGTCGGCGTGAACGTGACCGACAGCAGCTGCGCGGCGCCGACCGGCAATACGGTGCCGGTCACCGGTGAA
>JANOZI010000666.1:0-5550 GCA_031429375.1 Acidobacteriota bacterium
CGCCAGCGTCCGCAGGTACTCGATGCCGGTTGCCTCGGTCCCGCCCCGCTCGGTGTGCTCGGGCTGATAGCTCCACGTAATGAACGCGGTGAAGCCGCCGCTCTCGTCCTGGAGCGCGCGCAGCCGGAGCATGTGCTCGAGCCGCTCCTGGTCTGTCTCGACGGTGCCGTACATCATCGTCGCGGTGGTGCGCAGGCCGGCGCGGTGCGCGTGGCGCATCACCTCGAGCCACTCGTCGGAGGTCGCCTTGCTGTAGCAATTGAGCAGCCTGCGGACGCGATCCACCAGGATCTCGGCGCCGCCCCCGGGAATGCTGTCGAGTCCCGCGGCCATCAACCGCTCGATCACGTGCGGCACCGGCAGCCGCGACGTGCGCGACAGGTGGATCACCTCCGGCGGCGACAACGCGTGCAACTTGAAATCCGGAAAGCGCTGCTTCACGGACCGGAACAGATCCTCGTACCACGCGATCGGGAGGTCGGGGTTGTGCCCGCCCTGCAGCAGCAGCTGCACACCGCCGAGCGCCTGGGTCTCTTCGATCTTGCGGAAGATCTCCTCGAACCCGAGGACGTAGCCCTCAGCGTGCCCGACCTCGCGGTAGAACGCGCAGAAGTTACAACGCGCGACGCAGACGTTGGTGTAGTTGACGTTGCGGTCGATGATGTAGGTGACGACCGGCTCGGGGTGCTTCTTCCGGCGCACGCCGTCGGCCATGCGGCCGAGCCAGTAGGTCGGCGCCTGACGATACAACTCGAGCGCTTCGTCGGCCGTCAAGCGACCACCGCCCGAGATTTTCTCTTCGAAAGCCCTCAGTTCCATCGGAACATCACAGCAATAACCAATAACCAAGTACAAATAACAAATGCTCGTTACTCTTTCGTTATTCTTAATTCGTTATTCGTTATTTTCATAAAACCGCAGCGGTTGCAACGAAGGCACCAAGCCGATCTCTGCGGCAAGTTCGTGAAAGCGCCGCAAGCCGGCCGATTCGCGTTCCCCCAGGCTGTATTTGAGATTATCACGCAGGTAATGGAGCGCCTGCGACTCGTGGGCCGGATCGCCCACGGCGGCATCGCGGGCGATCTCGGGGAGGTGGGCGACGCCGCGGTCGCGGGCCGCCTGCAGCGCGCGGCACTGGTCGGGCGATGCGGCGCCCGGCCGGCCGGTCCACATCGCGTAAACGAACGGCAGGCCGGTCAGCGCGCGCCATTCAGAGCCCAAATCGATCTTGGTGGCGTGGTGCCCGGCGGCATCGATCCTGAGCGCGGGGTCGCCGATCATCAGCGCCGCATCAGCCCGCGCGAGCATGGTGTCGAGGTCGGGGTCCGCCGGCGTGAACGACGGCGCGATGCCCCAGCGCTTCGCGCACAGCACCCGCGTCAACGCCACCGACGTGCGAGAGCTGCTGTCGAGCGCCAGCGTCCGCACCTTGTCGATCGGCACGCGGCTGAACACCGCCACCGAGGCGATCTCGCCGTCGGAGGCGATCGCCACGTCCGGCACGATGACGTAATCCCCGCGCAAGTACTCGATCGCGGGGATCAGCCCGAGGTCAACGCGGCCCTCGTGCAGCAATGCCGCGCACCTGGCGGGCACGTCGAACCGGAGCGTAAACTGATCGGGGTGCGCGTCGAGGCCGTAGACGAGCGGCTTGGTATTGAGATACGACACCGCGCCAAGCCGAAGCGGCATCACAGGTCCCTGCTGTGAGCGAGCGGCGAGGCTCCGCCTCGTTGCGAGTCGAAGGGCCTTTCAACGGGGGTAAAGCCCGCCGCGACAATGTTTCTCTTGACGTCTTCGACCGCCATTCGCCGGCGCCCCAATGTGTCATCGTCGATCGGCGACACGCGATCGAGGTCGTTGGCGCCAAAGGTCAGCGCGACCTGCGCGAGTTTAGGTCCGTACTGGGCCCAGTCGACCTGGATGTTCCGCACGGCCGGCAACGCCAGCCGTGCCATCGCCACCGCCTTCACATCGTCATACCCGGTGGTCGGCACGGCAACCGATTGTTCCCGCGGCAACGGCGCGACCGTTTGCAGCCCGGGGAACCTGGCGACGATCGACTGCAATTGAATCATCAGGGCCGTTCGCGCGTCACCCGCCGGCTGTTGCAGCGAGAGGCATCCGACGGCGATCGCGGCGTCGTGGCAGGCCTGCAGCGCGTCTTCGAGATTCGCGATTCGATCGATCGGCGCTTCAACAATGGCGTCAAGGCCCGCGGCTCTCAATTTTCCGAGTACGTCCGACAGCGGCGCCCACGCGCGCTCGATGATGTCGGCCAGCGAGAATGCCGTCAGCCATACTTTGCCGGCTTGGGCCCGGGCGCTGGCGATCGCCGCGACCGTCAGGTCCAACGATTCAGGCAACGCTGTGATTCGTATTTCGCCGGCCTTTGACGCGGACAAGAAAGGTTTGCCCCCACCCGCTGAGGCCCATTCAAGCACGCGAACATACGTCACGGTCTCGCCGACGCGGGTGCGGCGCACCTCGTCGGCCAGCATTCCCAACGACAGCAAATCGGCCGACGCCAGCTCGTCGAGCTCGGCGGCGGTCAGCGTCTCTGCCGCGCGCGCGCGGTCGGCGATTGCGAGATTAATGTCCATGTTCTTTCATGAGGTCCACGATGCGGATCGCGAGCGCGAGAGCCGAGCGGCCCTGTTCGCCGGTGACCGCTGGTGCACGGCCGTCGCGGACGGCCGCCACGAAGTCTTCGAGCTCTCGTTTGAGCGGCTCGTCTCCGCTGACCTCGAGTTTGCCGCCGCCGATCTTCGGTAGCGCGTCCGATTGCGGCACCAGCTTGTACAGCTCGACTTCGCGAGACGCGGTATCGATCGAAACGTACGAATCGCGCTGAAAGAACCGGATCTTCCTCACCGGGTCGCGGCTGATGCGGCTGGCCGTCAAGTTGGCAATGCAGCCGTTGGCAAACCGGATGCGCGCGTTGGCGATATCCACCTTGGGCGTCAGCACCGGCACGCCGACGGCCTCGACGCCTTCAACCTCGCTCGCCACCAGGCTCAAGATCAAGTCGAGGTCGTGGATCATCAGGTCGAGTACCACGTCGATATCGAGGCTGCGATCCGGGAAGGTCCCCAGCCGGTGCACCTCGATGAAGCGCGGATCTTTCACATGCGGGCGCGCGGCCGCCACCGCCGGATTGAAGCGCTCGCTGTGGCCGACGGCCAGCACCACGCCGGCAGCGTTTGCGGCGGCAATCAGCGCGTCGGCTTCCGCCAGCGTTTGCGTGACGGGTTTCTCCACCAGCACGTGCACGCCGGCCGCGATCAAGGGCATCGTCACCACGGCATGGCTTTCGGTCGGCGCCGAGACCACGGCGATGTCGACCTTGCCGGCGATCTCCCGAAAGTCGCCAAATGCCTGGGTGCCGTGCTCGGCCGCAACCTGGCTCGCCCGATCGCGATTGGTGTCGACGACGCCCGCCAGCGTAATGCCGGGCAGCGCTGCAAGGATTCGCGCGTGATGCCGGCCCAGGTGGCCGACGCCAATCACCGCCGCCCTCATCGCGCCCGTCCGACAATGGCAATGCCGGCCTCGTTGGCCGACGCCAGGAACGCGTCGCGATCGAAAATCAGCGTCTTCTTCGCGTCAACCGACAGCACCTTCGCGCCGGCGACGCGCATTGCCTGAATGGTCGCCAGACCGACGATCGGCACGTCGAACCGCATGTCCTGGTTGGGCTTGGCGACCTTCACAATGACGACGCCCGGGCCGGCGAGATGACCGGCGCGGCCGATGGTTTCGTCGGTGCCTTCCATGGCCTCGACCGCGACAACGGCCTGGTGTTTCACCGCGATGGTCTGCCCGATGTCGAGACCGGCGATGGCATCGGCCATGCGATAGCCGAACTCGAGATCCTTCAGCTCCGCCGCGGTCGGCGCGCGCTCGCTGATCCGACCGGCGGTGGCCAGCAACGGCTCGAGAAATGCCGTCGAGTTGATCAGCTCAACGCCGTTCTCGCGCATCAAATCGGCGACGGCGGCAATCAAGGCGTCGGTGTTCATCGACTTCACCCGACGCATCAACGACAGCGCCGTCAGGTCGGGAATGAAGCCGCCGAAGATCTGGATGTGCTTGACCTGCCCCGCCATCACGGCGGTGGATAGGCCAGCGTCTTTGAGGATTTTCAGAAAGGTGCCGAGCTGGCCGATCGACACCCAATGGAGCGCCGCCCTTGGCTCGCGCGCGGCGGCCTCTTCGAGCTCCTTCGACGCCTCTTCCTTGATACCGATGATCGTCACGTCGTGGCCGAGCGACCGTGCGGCATCCAGCACCAGGAACGGAAATCGCCCATTGCCGGCGATCAGCCCAATCTTCACGCCGTCGAACCCTCGTGGGGAACCGCCGTGGGGAACCCTCGTGAAGAACCTTCGTGAGGAACCATCGGCAGTTCAGTCTTCTGCGGAGTCGTCTGCGCCCCGCTTGCCGCCGCGTCGGAGAATGACGCCGCGCGGGGCCGTCCGGATGAACTGCACGAGGTTGTCGACCTCGGGACACGCGAGCGCCGGGTCCTGCTCGATCCTGGCCACCGCCTGCGTGGTATTCAGCTTCGACTGGGTCAGGTAGCGAAACGCGCTGCGCAGCTTCTTCAAGGTGTCGTCGGAGAAGCCGCGCCGGCGCAGGCCGATCAGGTTGAGGCCGAACACCCGGGCCGGGCGGCTGCCGACGGTGCGCCCGTACGGAAGCGCGTCCTTGGTGATCACCGAGTAGCCGCCGATGAAGGCGTACGGGCCGACGCGGCAAAACTGGTGGACCGCGGACCCCGCGCTCACATTCACGTAGTCGGCGACCGCGACGTGGCCGCCGAGCGTGGCATGCGGCCCGAAAATCGTGTCGTTGCCGACATGGCAGTCGTGCGCGACGTGCACGTAATTCATGAACAGGTTGCGATGGCCGATCGTCGTCTCGCCGCCGCCGCCGGCCGTGCCGCGGTGGATCGTGACGAACTCGCGGAAAATGTTGCGCTCGCCGATCACCAGCCTGGTGTCTTCACCCTTGTATTTCAGGTCCTGCGGCGGCAGTCCGATCGACGCGAAGGGAAATACCTCGGTGCCGTCGCCGATCGTTGTGTTGCCGTCGACGACAGACGAGGCCCCGATCCTGCAGTGCCGGCCGATCGTCACTTGCGGGCCGATCACCGCGAAGGCGCCGACCGTGCTGCCGTCGCCAATCACCGCGCCAGGGTGCACGCGCGCCAGCGGATCGACACTCGCGCCCGGGGTCACGACCAGCACGAGCTCGGCTTCGGCCACGGTCTGGCCGTCGACTTCGGCAATGGCGGCGGCCCGCACGATCGATCGCCTGATGGGGCCGACGGTCACCGTCAGCTTCAATCGGTCGCCCGGGACGACTTGCTTTCGGAACTTGGCGTTATTCACGCCGCGCAGTTGCACGCGGCCGGCCCTGAGCGAAAGTGCGTCGGAAGTCGAAGGGCCTGCCCCGAGCGAACGTGAGTCGTCGGTCGAAGGGCTTGCCCTGAGCGAACGTGAGTCGTCGGTCGAAGGGCTTGCCCTGAGCGAACGTGGGTCCGGC
>JANOZI010000667.1:0-12957 GCA_031429375.1 Acidobacteriota bacterium
TGAAAAAGAGTTCTCTGTGTCCCTGTGTCTCGGTGGCTGCGTTCTCGGTGCGTCATGCGTGCCACCTTTTCAGCAGCCTGCTAAAGTGTCTGACACCGGCCCGAGCTCGCGCCGAGGTCAGGCACTGTGCACATGAAAAGAGGCGATCTTCTTACGCTCACCGTCGAACGTCCCGCCGCCGGCGGCCGGATGATCGCCCGCCACGAGGGCGCGATCGTCTTCGTGTCGGGCGCCATTCCAGGCGAGGTGGTGGACGCCGAAGTGGAGAAGGTGCAACGCGGCACTGGGTGGGCGATCACGCGCGATGTGAAAACCGCATCGCCCGATCGGCTCGCCGACGCGCCCGACGGCGCCTGCGGCGGGTCGGTATTGGCGCACATCCGCTACGAGCGCCAACTGGAGCTCAAGGCCGCGATTATCGCAGACAGCCTGCGGCGCCTCGGCCGCATTACGCTCGACGAGCGGCCGCCGGTCACCGGATCGCCGGTGGATGGCTACCGGATGCGCGCCCGGCTGCACGTGCGCAACCGCAAGATCGGGTTCTTCCGCGAAGGCACTCACTCGCTCTGCGACGCCGCGCACACGCGCCAGCTCCAGCCCGGCGCCATTGCCATGCTGCGCTCGCTCGAAGCCTCGCTTGCGACACTCGAGCGCGACACCGTGTCTGACATCGAGCTGTCGGAAAACATCGACGCATCGGCGCGGGCGGTGCACCTCGAGCTGGTGGAGGGCGGCGACCCGTCCCGGCTGGCCACGATTACGCACGTCGAGGGGCTGACCGGAGCGTCGTGCGCGCCTCCTGCGAGCCACCGCACGCAGGAGCTCTGGGGATCGGCCACGGTGGCAGACACCATTCTCGGCGTCAGGCTCGAACGGCACGCCCGATCGTTTTTCCAGGGTAACCGCTTCCTCGTGGCCCCATTGGTCGATCACGTGCTGTCGCAAGTCGGCGAAGCGCCGCTGCTCGATTTGTACGCCGGTGTCGGATTATTCAGCGTGACCGCCGCCGCGGCAGGACGGGGCCCGGTCACCGCGATCGAAGGCGATCGCTTTGCCGTGGGGGATCTGCGGCGAAATGCCGCGCAGCGCGACGACGTCACCGTCGAAGCGGACGCGGTCGAGCATTACCTGGCGCATGCGAAGCCGCGGGCGGGCACGGTGATTCTCGATCCACCGCGTACCGGCCTGTCGAAAGAGGCGCTCGCCGGCGCCATTGCGGTGCGGGCGGCGTGCCTGGTGTATGTGTCGTGTGATGTCGCGACGCTGGCGCGCGACGCGCGGTCGTTGCTCGATGCCGGCTACGAAATCTCGAGCGTCCGCGCCTTCGACTTGTTTCCGAACACTGCGCACGTCGAAACGGTCATCGCTTTCGCGCGTTCGCAGCCGCGATAAACCCTTCGAACAGCGAGCGGAACTCGCCGGTGCGCCAGAAGTTTTCGGGATGCCACTGCACCGCGACGCAGAAGCCGTTGCCGGGTTTTTCCATCGCTTCGACGACACCGTCCGGCGAGGTCGCCGTGACCTCGAAGCCCTCGGCCACGCGTTGCACCGACTGGTGGTGCCGGCTGTTGACGTGGCAGGTTTCGCCGTCTTCCATGCAATCGGCCAGCAGTTTCGACAGCAGCGAGTCCTTCGACACCCAGATCTCGTGCGCGATCGCAAAACGCGGCTCGGGCACGGCATGCGGCAGCGCGCCCGGGACCTGGGTGGGGATGTCCTGGATCAGCGTGCCGCCCATCGCGACGTTGAGCAGCTGCATGCCGCGGCAGATCGCCAGGTACGGGACGCCGCCGTCAACGGCGGCCTTGGTCAGCGCGATCTCGAACCCGTCGCGGCCCGACTCGGCCGCATCGAACGTCGGGTGCCGGGCCTCGCCGTACAGATCGGGATCGACGTCGCCCCCGCCGGTCAGCAGAATGCCGTCGACGCGCGCGAGGATGTGTTCGGGCGTTTCGCCGTCGGCGCCGACCTCGATAGGCTCACCGCCGGCGCGGCGCACCGATTCCACGTAGTCGGACATCCGCCGGTTCTGCGCGATCGCAATCAGGGGCATAGTCAAGCGTCCTACATTCGAAGAGGAACGGCAACGCCCATGAGATCGAGCACACGGGTCAGTTGCTGGCGGAAATAGGCGACCGCGGCGGCGCGCCACCGCCGCACGTCGTCGCGCTCTTCATTCAGGATCTGGGCCCGATGATAGAACGCATTGAAAAGCTGTGCGAGCCCAAAACCGTACTTGGCCAGGACGGCAAATTCGAGGCTTCGCACCACCTGCTCGACGACGTCGTCCAGGCGCGAGGCTTCGAGCACCAGGCCCCAGAGCTCGTGATCGCCGCCGGCGCCGTTGATGGCGTCGGGCGGGGCGGCCGGCAGCGGCGCCAGCAACGACGCTTCGTCGAGGCCGAGGCGATCCTGCAGCTTCTGGAAGATGTTGTTCGCGCGCACCACCGCGTACTGCAGGTACGGGCCGCTTTCGCCTTCGAAGCTGAGCGCCTCGTCGATGTCGAAGGCGATCACCTTGGTGCGTGAGTACTTGATCAAGAAGTAGCGCACTGCCGCGATGCCAATCTGCTCCGCGATCTTCCGCTGGTCGGCGGCGGGCAAGTCCGGCTGCCGCCGGGCAACCTCGGCGAGCGCCTTCTCGATCACGCGGTCGATCAGGTCGTCGGCCTTCACGCCCTGGCCCTTGCGGCCCGACACCTCGACAAACGGCCGCTTGGCGTCATCGGATCCGGGTGGCGGAGCGATCCCGAGCTCCTTGGCCGTGGCATGGGACAGCGCGACCATCTCGTACGAAAAGTGGGTGAGTCGATCGGCTTCCGCCGCGTGGCCGATGGCGGTCAGCGCCTGTTTCAGTAACTTCTGTAAATACGCCTGGCGAACGTCGATCACGTTGTAGGTGGCGGCCGCGGCGCCGAATGCCGGATGGTCCGGCACCGCGAGGGCCGGATCGCTCGTGGTCGCCCAGAGCGTGTCACCGTTCATCCGCCTGGCGAACGTGCGATAAAAAAAATCGTGACCGAGCAACCCTGATTTCCAGAACTGATAGGCCATGTCTTTCCCGACATAGGTAACCGTACCGTTCGAGCGCACGATCACCTTCTCGCGATCTTCCCCCGCGCCCTCCGTGTCCTCCGTCATTTCGGAGGCGCCCTCCGTGTTCTCGGAGGCGGCTGGCTCGTCCTCAATCTTCATCACCCAGCAGCCCGCGAGCCGTCCCTCCGTCTGGAGAAACACCGCGCCGGTTTGCTTGAGCACTTCAAACGCCCGAGCCCAGAAACGGAGACGCAGGATGTCGCCCTCCCACGTGAGCAGCTGATAGTCGATGTTGAGCCGCGCCATCGTCTTCAGGTGGGCGCGGACCACGGTGTCGGCGATGAAGGCCGCCAGGCTCGCGGTCGGTTCGGTGCCGTGCTCGATGTCGTGAAGAGTGGCGGCCCGGATCTTCAGCCGCTCCTGGTCGTCGCCGTACCATTCGGTGACGCGCGCATAGAGATCCCAGCAGTAATAGTCGAATCGCGCCGACGCGGCGATCGTCCTGGCGCCTGCGAGGTCGATCCGCTCGAGCACCTGGAATCCGACCACGACATCGGCGACCTGCACGCCGGTGTCGTCGATGTAGTTCTGCACCTCGACCGGGTTGCCGCGGAACGTCAACACGCGCACGAGCGTGTCGCCGAGCGCGGAGTTTCTCAGGTGGCCGACGTGGGCGGCCTTGTTGGGATTGATCGCGGTGTGCTCGACGATGGTCTTCTCCGTCCGGATCGGCGCGGGCGGCAGCGTGCCCGCGATGCCCAGGCGCGACAACAGGAAGGCCGGTCGATCGAGAAAGAGGTTGAGGTAGCCGTTCGGCGCGGCGCTTACTGAAGTGACGCCGGGCAACGCCCCCATGGCGCCAGCGATCTGTTGCGCGATGGCGCGCGGGGCCTTGCGCAGGCGGCGGGCCAGGTCGAAGGCGACCGGCGTGCCCAGATCACCAAGCGTGCGATTCGGCGGGTATTCAATCGAAACCGTGGCGTCGGCGTCGCTCAGGCCATAGAGCTCCGCGAGCACGGCGTGCACACGCGCCCTGACCTGTTCATGTAGCGGGAGAATCATGATGCTGGTTCGTTGACTCGTTGGAAGGCGTGCGGTACGCTCACGTTATCAGATCCTCACGCCTTCGTCATGGTTGACGCTGGAATCGGCCGGCTGCTCATCTCGAGCCTGCATCAAGGCATTGCCGACGTGTCGCCCATGCGGCTGGAGTTCTACGAGAACTGGCTCAGTCCCGCCGGCATGCGCGACGGGCGGATCGGCCTTGCGCCGCTCGGCGCCGTGCTGAGCTTTCTGCATCGCGAAGAGCCACCCGCCAACGACGACATCGCCCGCCGCGCCGGCACGTGCGCCGCCGACTGGACCTACGAGGAACTCTCCGCGCTGCGCCGCTGGTACATCCGCCGGCTGCCGGTCGGGCTGCGGCTGCGCGCCGCGCTTCGGCTCGGCAGGCGGCTGGTCATGGCCACCGTGCGGCGATCGAAGGTCAAGACGAGCCTGCGGGAGGGCGGCGCGGTCGTCGAGATCCATTCGGCGTTGTTCGAACAGCTGCGCGATCCGGCGTCGGTGCCGATGCGCGGGTTCTATGCCGCGGCGTTGCAGCGCCTGATGGCGCTCTGCGGAGTCGACGCCGAGGTCAGAGTCGCCAGCGAACATGATTTGGGGTGGAGCCTGGCCGTGACGGTCCGCGGACCGGCGCCGGCCATTGCGGCGGCATGAGACGGGCGTCCTGGATCGTCGCGTGCGCAATCGCGAGCGCGTCGATGGTCGCATCTGCGGCCCCCGCCCAGCTGCCGCGCGACACGCTGATCATCGTGCTGCCGTTCGACAACCTCAAACAGGAGCCGCGCCTCGCGTGGATGCGCGAAGGGGCCGCGATCCTGTTGACCGATTTGCTGTCGGCCAGCGGCGAGGCGACGGTCGATCGCGAAGATCGCCTGCAGGCGTTCGATCGCCTTCAATTACCCGCACCCGCATCGCTCAGCCGCGCGTCGTCGATCAAGGTCGGTCACGCGGTGGGCGCGTCGGTCGTGGTCCTGGGCGGGGTCGAGCTCAGCGGCGATCAACTGGTGGCCCGCGCCCGGCTCATTCTGCTCGACACCGGCCGCATCCTCCCCGACGTCGAGGCGAAGGGCTCACTGCTGGACCTGTTCAGCGTTTTCGGCCGGCTGGCGCAGCAGCTGCGCGGCAGCGGCGACGTCGTGAACGCCTCGGATCACTTGCCGCCATCACCGCAGGTCTTCGAGCTCTATGTCAAAGGCCTCATCGCCGAGACCCCGGCGACGGCGCTCGGGTTTCTCGAGCAGACCCTCAAGGCCGCGCCGCAGTTCGATCGCGCCCGCATCGCGATCTGGGAAATTCACACCGACGCCTCCGAGCATTCGCGCGCGCTCGATGTCGTGTCGGCGATTCGCGCCGAGAGCCGGTTGTCGCGTGAAGGCCGCTTCCGCAAGGCCCTGTCGCAGTTGAGCCTCAAGCGCTTCGATGATGCGCTGCAGACGCTGCGAGCGCTGCAAACCGAGGAGCGCTCGGCGTCGGTGGCCAACGCCATTGGTGTCGCGGAACTGCGCAAGGTGGCCACCATCACTCCGGGCCGCGCCACCTATTACTTCAGCCAGGCGACCGAGCTGGACCCGTCGGACGGCAACCTGTTCTTCAATCTCGGCTACGCCTACTGGCTGGATAAGGATGCGCCCGCGGCCATCTACTGGCTGCGCGAAGCCGTGCGGCGCGATCCAGGAGATGGTGACGCGCACTACATTCTGTCGGTCGCGCTGCAGCAGACCGCTGCGCCGGCAGAGGCCGCGCGCGAGCGCGAGCTCGCGACCCGGCTGTCGTCCAAGTACGCCGGATGGGAGTCGAAGGCGGCCGGCGGAGCGACGGTGCCGCGCGGCCTCGAGCGGCTGGATGAAGCGCTGACGCCGCCGCCCAGCCGCGTCGCCGACCTCATCACCACCGCGGGGCAGCGCGACCAGGACACGCTGGCGGCATTCCATCTCGACGCCGGCCGGCGCGCGTATCAGCGCGAGGCCGATCGCGAAGCGATCCAGGAATTGCGCCGCGCCCTCTATCTGTCGCCGTACCTCGCCGAGGCCCACCTGTTGATGGGCCGTCTGCACCTGCGCGGCGGACGCCCCGGCGATGCCGTCGAAGCGCTCAAGATTGCGCTGTGGAGCGAAGAGACCGTCGACGCGCATGTCGCGCTCGCCGAGGCGTACTTGATCGTGCAGGATGCCGCCGCGGCACGCGCTGAAATCGATCGCGCCCTCGCGCTCGACCCCAGGTCGGAAGCGGCGCTGAAGCTTAAGGCCAGGATCGGCGGACCGGCATGATAAAATTCTGTGCAGTTCATAACTAATGGCATCCACACACGACGACGCATTCCGCGAAATTCAACTGAGCGGGAAACAACTCGTCTTCCTGTTCATGGCCGTGGTCGTCATTGCGGTGGTGATTTTTCTGACCGGCGTGCAGGTCGGCCGCGGTGTGCAAGCCGGGCGGGGCGGGGTGCCTGAAGGCTCGGAAGCGGTCGCCGCACTGTCCGGCTCCGAAGCGCCGCCGCCTCCTGCGTCGGCGACGTCAGGATCGAGCACCTCGCCGGTCACGGCCGGAGAGAAACTGAGCTACGCCGAGCGCCTCGGTGGGGTGGCGCCGCCGGCCGACACGCTCAAGGCATCGGACACCCCGTCCGCGCCTGCGGCTGGAGAAACGACGCCGACGCCGAAACCCGAAGCGCCACCGCTTGCGGAGCCTGTTCGGCCGGCTCCTGCGACCGCTGCTCCGGCAGCCGCGGCGCCGGTCGCGGCCACCAGCGAACCGGACGGCGCCGGCTTTACGATTCAGATCGCCGCGCTCCAAAGACGGGAAGAGGCAGACACCATCGTGAAACGGTTGGCCGGCAAGGGCTATGCGGCCTACGTGCTGGCCCCGGTGCAAGGCGCGCCCGCTGTCTATCGCGTGCGCGTCGGCAAGTTCAAGGAGCGCCGCGAAGCCGACACCGTCGCCGCGCGCCTGCAAAAAGAGGAACAGTTCAAACCCTGGGTCGTCCGCTAGCGCGCCCGGTGTTGTCCTCGTCAACAGTAGCCGCACTCGCCTCCGGCGTGCTGCTCGCGCTGTCATTTCCCCGTTTCGGTCACGGCGCCGTCGCATTCGTCGCGCTGGTCCCGCTGTTGGTCGCCTTGAGCGGTTGGAACGGCCGGCGCGGCCAGTGTCCGGGTGTCACGCCTCGCCGCGGTTTCGCGCTCGGCTTGATCGCAGGCTTTGTGCACTTCGCCGGGACGGTCTATTGGACCGGCGCCACCGTGGAGACCTTCGGCGGATTACCCTGGCCGGTCGCGGTGTTCGTGACCGGCCTGCTCGTCCTCTACATGGCGACCTTCATCGCCGTCGTGAGCGCGATCACCGCCGTGTTCATCCGCGCGTTCGGGCTGGCCGGCCTGATGCTCGCCCCGCCGGCGTGGGTCGCGCTCGAATACCTGCGCGGACACCTGTTCGGCGGCTTCCCGTGGATTCCGCTCGGCAACACGATGATCACGCTGCTGCCGGTCGCGCAGTTGGCCAGCCTGTTCGGCGTCTACGGGCTGTCGCTGTTCGTGGCATTCGCCAATGCCGGCTTTGCGGCGGTGGCGCTCGCATCGGGGCGCGCCCGGCTGATCGCCGCGGCCGCCACCCTCACCATGATTGCCGCGGTGTCGGTGTGGGGCGGGCAGCGCATGGCCGGCAACGCACTGGTCCTCGGCGGGACGCCGATTCGCGTCGGATTGATCCAGGCGAACATCGCGCAGGTCGATAAGTGGAATCCCGCGCGCGAGGGCATGATCATCGAGCGCTACCTGCAGCTGACGCGGCAGGCCACGGCGGCCGGCGCGGAGTTCCTGCTGTGGCCGGAATCCGCGGTGCCGTTCGAGTTTGCGGAGGACCCCAAGGCGGAGATCATCCGCGAATTGGTGAGGGCGGCGGGGAAGCCGTTGCTGCTCGGCAGCGACGAGTTCGAGGGGGGCCCGCAGCCTCTCTCCTACAATTCGGCGTTCATGATCGATTCGGGCGGCGCCACCGCCGCGGTCTATCGGAAGATTCATTTGGTACCCTTTGGTGAATATGTGCCGTTCCAGCAGGTGCTGTTTTTTGTGGGGCCGCTGGTCGAAGCCGTGTCGGCCTTCTCGCCGGGGACGATCGTCACCATGCTGCCGGTCAACGGCCACATGGCGAGCACGGCGATTTGCTACGAGGTGACGTACCCCGAGCTGATGCGCGAGGCGGTCCGCAACGGTAGCGAGCTGCTGACCACGATCACCAACGATGCGTGGTACGGCGAGTCGTCTGCGGCGTTTCAACACTTCGAGATGGCCGCCATGCGGGCCGTCGAGCAGGGGCGCTACATGGTGCGGTCCGCCAATACCGGCATCAGCGGCATCGTCGATCCGTACGGGCGCGTCCTGATCCGCACCCGGCTGTTCGAAACCGCCGCGGTCGTGGGCGAAGCCCGGTTCGTGCAGCAGAAGACGCTGTATGCCAGAATTGGAGATCTCGTCGCGTTCGTCTCGGCCGCACTGACCGTGTTCGTGCTGGTCCTGACGCTCATTCGTCGTAGAAATGTAGAGGCGGGCCTTTAGGCCCGCCTGGCAGGAGATTATCGTGGCCGTCGTCATCGAAGAACTCGTCCGCCGATCCACCGACCTGCTCAAGCGGGCCGCCGACATGCGGAGCTATCTTTGACGGTGCGCACGATCCCGGCGAGTTAGCCCAGATCGAGCAAAAGGTCGCGGCGCCGGATTTCTGGAACAATCAGGCCGCGGCGCAGAAGACCCTGCAGCGCCAGCGCCGGCTCGCCGAAGACGTCGAGCTGCGCGACAGCTTCGCGAAGAAGATCGACGACATCGGCGTGCTGCTCGAGTGGGCGCAGGGCGGCGAGAATGTCACGGCCGATCTCGAGAAGGCGCTCGATGCGCTCGACGCAGAGGTCGAAGCCGCGGAAACCAAGAAGATGCTGGGCGGCGAGCACGACAACACCAACGCGATCGTGACGATCCACCCGGGCGCCGGCGGCACCGAGTCGCAGGACTGGGCCGAAATGCTGCTGCGGATGTACTTGAAGTGGGCCGAACGCAAAGGCTTCAAGCGCGAGATTCTCGACTACCAGCCCGGCGAAGAAGCCGGGCTCAAGAGCGTCACCTTCACGCTCAACGGCGACTACGCCTTCGGGCTGATGTCGGCCGAGGCCGGCGTCCACCGGCTGGTGCGCATCTCGCCGTTCGACCAGGCGGCCCGCCGCCACACCTCGTTCGCGTCGCTCTACGTCTGGCCGGAGTTCGACGACGACATCGAGATCGACATTCCGGAGAAGGACCTGCGCATCGACACGTTCCGATCGAGCGGCGCCGGCGGCCAGCACGTCAACGTGACCGATTCCGCGGTCCGGCTCACCCACCTGCCGACCGGCATCGTGGTGTCATGCCAGAACGAGCGGTCGCAGCACAAGAACCGCGACGTGGCAATGAAGGTGCTGAAGGCGCGGCTCTACGACCTCAAGGAGAAGGAGCAGCAGGACAAGCTGTCGCAGATCGGCGGCACCAAGAAGGACATCGCGTTCGGCAGCCAGATCCGCAGTTACGTGCTGCAGCCGTACCAGATGATCAAGGACCATCGCACCAAGTACCACGAAGGGCAGGTGGAGAAGGTCCTGAACGGAGACATAGATCCCTTCATCAAGACCTATTTGATGCAGAAATCTTCAGGGACGCTGGGACAGGCACCTAACGCCGACGATGACGATCTCAGATCTTAGATCTCAGATTGCAGATCAATCTCAGATCTTAGATTGTCAGATTAGCGTTTCGCGGTGTTCAGCGACGCGACGAAAATCGCGGTTAGCTCGTCGGCTTCCTTTAGAAGCTTCTCAGCGCGTGCCGCCGAGACCAAACGGGCATCCACCATCAGTTCCAGCCAGAACAGAGACTCGTCCGCTTCTTCGAGCACGACCCCGAGTTTCGAGATGAATTCGGCTCGAGAGCGAGCCCGGCAAGACGCGCGATAGTTGGCGGCGACCGACGTGCCGCTGTCGAGCAGTTGCTGGCCGAGGCGTCGGCCGTCGACAGTGGTTGGTAGTTCGCGGCAAAGCGTCACGATGTCGACGGCGAATCGCTTGGTTCGGTCTTTGAGTTCCTTTGGTGTCATGCCGCCGGTAGCTGCAGGCGGAATGCCACAGCAGAGAAGGTCGTTTTCCGAGCATTTGGAGCAGGCCCCCAATCTGAGATCGCAGAATCTTCAATCGATCAAGAAGTTCCGGGAGGCAAATCCTTCAATCTGAAATCTTCAATTGATCTGCAATCTAAGATCTGAGATCTGAGATCGACAGCGCTACGGCCTGATCGGTTGCGTCCCTGAAATGAAGGCCTCATTGACGATGGCGCCGCTGCCTTCGGAGGCGGGCTCGCCAGTCGTTCGATCCACCGGCATGAAGACGATGTTGCCGGGCGACTCGAACTCGGGCGGGTGCTCGCGGTCGCCGTAGAGGTCGATGTAGACCTTCATGAAGTCGATCCACATCGGCAGCGCCGCGGTCGCGCCGGTTTCACCAGGGCCGATCGGTTTCTTCTCGTCGTTGCCAATCCAGACGCCGACGGTGATGTTGGGATCGAAGCCGATAAACCACGCGTCGGTGTAATCGTCCACGGTGCCGGTCTTGCCGGCCAGCGGCCAGTTCAACGACAGCGCGGCCGCGCCGGTGCCGTGCTGGATCACGCCCTGCATCAGGTTGGTGAGCACGTACGCGGTGTCGGCGCGAATCGCGTCTTTCGGCTGCGGCCGGCGCTCCTCGAGCAGCGTGCCCTCGCGGTCGGTAATCGCCCGCGCCAGGAACGGATCCATCCGGATGCCGTGGTTGGGGAACGCGGAGAACGCGCTCGTGAGCTCCAGCAGCGTCACTTCCTGCGCGCCGAGCGCCATCGAGAGGAACGGGCGGAAGTCGGTGGAGAAGCCGAACTTCTTCGCGTACGCGGCGACCTGCGCCGGACCGAGCATGGCCATGACCTTGACGGCCGGAATGTTGCGCGACTGCTCGAGGGCGTGCCGCAGCGTCATCGTGCCCTGGTACTTGCGATCGTAATTGCCGGGCCGATAGGGCGGCTGCCCGGCGCCGGCGTCGAACGTCGTCGGCGCGTCGACCAGGATCGTCGTCGGCGTCAGCCCGCGATCGATCGCCGCGGTGTAGAGCAGCGGCTTCACGGTGGAGCCCATCTGGCGATACGCCTGGGTGGCGCGGTTGAACTTGCTGCGGGCGAAGCTGTAGCCGCCGACCATCGACAGCACCTGGCCGGTGTGGTTATCGATCGCCACCAGCGCGCCCTCGATGAGCGGCGTCTGCTCGAGCAGCACGGTGGCGCTGCCGGCCTCGTCGAGCGCGACGAGCTCGACCTCGATGAGATCGCCGGGTTTGAGCACGTCCTTCAGGACCGGCTTGCGCGGCCATCGCTCCAGGCTGAACTTCGTGACGTCGGCGGTGATCGATCCGATGCGCACGTGCGCGCCGGCCTCGCTCACCGACATCACCACGGCCGGCACGATGTCGCCCGCCGCCATTCGCCGCCCCCAGCGATCGTGCTTGAAGCTCGCGGTCGCGGCGCCTTCGGCGATCACGTTGCGGCGCTGGCGGCGGAACCCGCGCCGCTTGTCGACGCGCCGCAAGCCGCGATCCACCGCCTGGTTGGCGGCCTGCTGCAGCCGCGTGTCGAGCGCGGTCCGCACGGTGAGCCCGCTCTCGTAGAGCGCCTTCGCGCCGTAGCGGGCCTCGAGATACTTGCGCACTTCTTCGAGGAAGTACGGCGCGACGGTCGGGATCTGCGCCGGGTCGCCTCGCGTGACGATCGGCTTGGCGATCGCGGCCTCGGCCTCGGCGCGGGTCACGTAGCCTTCCTCGGCCATCCGCGCCAGCGCGTAGTTCCTGCGCCGCAGCGCCGCGTCCGGATTGACGTAGGGACTCTGCTTGGCGTTGCCCTGCAGGATGCCGGCAATCATGGCGGCCTCCTGGAGCTCGAGGTCTTTTGCGTGCTTGCCGAAGTAGATCTGCGACGCCGCCTCGACGCCGTAGGCGCCGTGCCCGAAGTACATCTGGTTGGCGTAGAAGGTGAAGATCTCCTGCTTGGTGTAGCGCTTTTCGATCTGCACCGCGAGCAGCTGCTCCTTGACTTTGCGCTCCCAGGTCTTCTCGTCGGTCAGGAACAGCTTGCGCGCCAGTTGCTGCGTCAGCGTGCTGGCGCCGCCGACCTTGCGGCCGGCGAGCGCATTCTTCATCACGGTCCTGAGGATGCCGGTCGGGCTCAGGCCGAAATGCGAGAAGAAGTCGGCGTCTTCGGCGGAGAGAATGGCCTGCCGCAGCCGCTCGGGAATGTCGTTGTAGTGCAGGACGACGCGTCGTTCCACGGCAAACTCGCCGACCAGTTGATCGTCGCGGCCGAGCACACGCGTGATGGTGTTCGGCGCGTATTGATCCAGCGCGCTGACGGCGGGGAGGTCGTCGGAATAGGCGAAGAGCACGCCGCTCAGGGTGCCGAGGAGGGCCGCGGCCACAAACAGGGCCACGATGACGGCACGACGAGCGAACCGTAAGGAAACTTTCATGTCGGTGGAACGCTAAGTCTCAGTATAGCAGCGACTTTCCGCCGTCTCGGCAATCGGCCGCTTCGCCGACCCGCCGTAGCTCTTGGGGGAACCTCGAGCGAAGGCGGTTGACTAGGGTTTACTCACATTTCATACTAAGACCATGAGCAAAATTATCGGCATCGATCTGGGCACCACCAATTCCGTTGTTGCGGTGATGGAAGGCGACCAGCCCACCGTCATTCAAAACGCGGAAGGGAGCCGGATCACTCCGTCGGTTGTCGCCTACAGAAAGACGGGCGAGCGACTGGTCGGCCAGGTCGCCAA
>JANOZI010000668.1:0-14742 GCA_031429375.1 Acidobacteriota bacterium
GTATCGCTATCGACCGTGACGCCGCGCGTATCGACGCCGGGCGGTCGCAGTGCCTCTCGCTACGCTCGGTCGGGATGACAGACGACCGGGACGCGCCGATCGCCCGCTACGACGCGGCATTGGCCGGCGAAATCGAGCGGCGTTGGCAGGACGAGTGGGAGTCCCAGCACACGTTCTGGGCGCCGAACCCCGCGGGCCCATTGGCCGACGCCACCGACGTGGGGTTCGCGGTGTTGAAGCCGCCACCTGACGCCAGCAAGGGCATCTGGATCTGCACTTCGTTGGTCTGGGCGAGGTGATCGCCATTGGCGTCGATCCAGGGATACTCGACCCAGCCGGCCGCCGAGCTCGGGTTCGCGTACCCGATGTAGGTGCCGACCGCCGTCAACTGTCCGGCGTTGCGGCTGAAGCTGGCGCGCAGCAGGCTCTTGCCGTCAGCACTCAGCGCGTAGGTCATGCCGACGCGCGGCGAGATGTCTTTCCACGTGAAGGGCGCCTCGTAACCGGCGAAGGCGATTCCGGGGACCAGGGCGGAGAACGCCGGGTTCGAGGCGTCGTTCGCCGCCAGCGCCTGACCCGATTGCTGATCGTAGCGCACGCCGAGATCGACCGTGACGCGGCCGAGGTTGATGCTGTCGCCCAGGTAGGCATTGATGTACCGCGCGCGGTTGGTGCCGGCGCCCTCGCGATACACGCGCGCCCGGAAGTCGGTCGCGGAGTTCTCGTACGCGACGGCGCCGTTGCCCGGATAGAGCGTCTGCGAAAAGATGTCCGTGCGGCGCCAGCCCATGCCGAACTTGATCTCGTTCGACTTGCCGCCGAACGTCCGGAAGACGTTGCCGTCCACGTTGACGGTGTGCTGCGGACGGCGGTTGTTGTTGGTGAAGGTCGAGCCAAACGTCTGGCCGCGGACCGCGCTGATGCCCATCTGTTCGGTGGCTGGCCCGATCGAGCTCAGCGAGAACCCGGTGTTGTAGTAGGCGTACTTGCCGGTGACGAACAGGCTGTTCGAGAAGACGCGGTTGTCTTCGATCTTCCACAGGCCGTGGAACGGGTTGTCGCCGTAGTAGTTGCCCTGGTTCCAACGCGCCGAGGGCGGCTCGAACAGGGCGTTGCCGGGCGCGCGCCCTTCCTTGATCTTGTCGCCGTTGAAGAACAGGAAGTTCACCATGTCCTTCGACGTCGCTTGCCAGTTGACCTTCGCGTTGTAGGTCTTGAGGACGGTTCGATCGGTGCCGCGCGCCGACTGCCGATACAGGCGGATGTCCTGGTTGGCATACGAGCCCCAGAAGAACAGCTTGTCTTTCAGGATCGGGCCGCCGACGTCGAGGCCCACTTCCGAAATCTGCTGATTGTGATCCGCCGTTTCCGGCGTCACGCCGCGGGCCGCGAGCTCGTCGGGCAGGTTGGTCGATTCGAGCGAGTCGCCGGTGAAATACCCACGGGCGGTGCCGCGCAGCTGGTTGGTGCCGCGCTTGACGACGAAGTTGAGCCCGACGCCGCCGGTGGCCTGCTTGATGTCGTTGCCGCCGGTCGAGATCTGGATTTCGTCGAAGGCGTCGTAGTCGAAGTAGGTCGGTGACGCGCCGGCCGTCGCCATGTCGGTGATCGGCACGCCGTCCATCGTCCACACGGCGTCACCCTGGCGGCCGCCCTTCGAGACGAAGCTGGCCTGCTGTCCCGTTTCGTTGCCCGCAATGTTGACGCGGTCAACCGTCACGCCGGGAACCGTGCGCAGCAGCGCCCACGGGTCGCGTGAGTTCGGCACCTTGCTCAGTTCGTCCTGTGTGAAATTTGTCGCGGTGCCCATGTGGGTCGCGTCGACGATCGGCGACGCGCCGGTGACCAGCACCGACTCCTGCACGGCCGCGACGCCGAGCGTCAAGGGCAGCGCCACGTTCTGCCCGACCGCGACGATGACGCCGTCGCGAATGCTGCTTTGGAACCCGGTGAGGGCCGCGGTAATTTTGTAGCTGCCGGGCGGGACGGCCAGGAAGCGATAGGCGCCGTCGCCTTCAGTGACGAATATGCTGGTGGGGCCGTTACCCTCCAGGGTGACGGTCACGCCAGGGAGTGCGCCGCCCTGCGAATCTTTTACCGTTCCGGAGATCACACCGGTCTGCGCGAACGCCACACCGGTGACCGCAACGGACATGATCAGGGCAACAAACCAAGATCGAACTCTCATTCTCTTCCCTCCTGAAAATCGCGTCGCTCCTGGGGCAGGGCCGCCTAAAACGCACGTCCCTGCCTACCTGCTGATGATCACGCCAAGAGCGATTCCTATCCCATTCAGCAGCATTTGTGCCACTGGGCCCTTCATCCTTGGGTCGGATAACAGGCCTGTATTGAACGGATTAGCCGCAATCTACGGGGTCTGGATGGGCGCCATCCAAATAATTGAACTACCAGACTCCAACCAAGCGAATTCAGGGATTAGTGGTGGGACGAGTGTGGACTGTGCGCGAATAGGACTCGCTTGCCTTCGGCTCGCTCGTTGGCTCGCCGCCTTCGGCGGCTCGTGGGACTCGAGCCTCCGGCTCTCGTGCGACTCGCGGCTTCGCCGCTCGTGGGAAAAAAATTCGCCCGTGAGACCCACGAACGAAAGTGAGTCCCACGAGCGAAGCGAGTCACAGGAGGCGCGAAGCGCCGACTCCTACGAGGCCGCGCAGCGGCCGAGTCCTACCAATCAAACTTCACGCCGAACTTCGCGATGCGAGGTCCGAGCACGGTCGTGGCCTTTTCGAACGCCGCGCCTGAACGCCAGTTGATGTTGACCGCGGTGTTCGAGTTCATCGCGTTGAACAGGTCGAAGAACAGCCCGACCTTAGCCCTGGTGGCAAAGTGCAGCTGCTTCTCGACGCGGAAGTCGACGACGGCGACGGTGTCCTGGCGTCGTGTGCCGATCGGCTCGGCCAGGATGATCTGCGTGCCGTAGTTGAGCTCGCCGGCCCGCGTGCTGAAAAAACGCCCGTAGGGGGCGCCGCTCTGCAGTTTGACGACCGGCGTGACGCGCAGGCCCCAGCCCGCGTCGACCGAGCCCGAGAGCTTCGCGTTCCAGTCGTTGTAGTCGTTCAAGGTCCGCTCGTTCGGGTTGGTGGGGAAGCTACCGAACAGCGAGAAGTTGGCGACCGCGGTGCCGAAGCGGTTGTTGAAGTAGAGATTGCCGTACTGCGTGGTCCACGTCTTCGAGTAAGACGCGTTCAGCGACCAGCGGTTCGAGTAGCGCTTGTTGGCCGAGATTTCCACGGTCTTGAACGTGCCCTCGTAGCCGTCAACATTCTGCGTGACGTTGTTGGAAGGCAGGGTGGTGTTGGACAAGTTGAACGCGGCGATCGCCGCGCCATCGTCGGCCGTGCCGTAGGCGCCGTCAGGGCCCGGGTCGGCGACGGTGGTCGGGATGTTGTAGGCGCTCAGTGGCCGGTTGGCGTTGTTCTGCTGCCAGCCGTCGTAGTCCTTCTTCCAGACGAAGCCGGCGCGAACGCCGAAGTCGGTGATCACGGCGCGCTCGATGAACGCGGAGGCCTCGTCGGTGTAGGAGTTGCGCAGGTTGGGATCGATCGAGGCGTTGGCGACGCCGCCGAAGCGGGTCTGGAGCACGCCCTCTTCTCCGACCTGGTAGATGCGGTCGTTATTGAGGTCGTTCCATGCGTAGTCGGCGTACTGGCTGCCGGTGTTGGGGTTGACGGCGTCGGCCAACGAAATGCCGGGGTTGAAGTAGAAGCGGCCCCAGTTACCCTTGAGCACCGTCCTGCCATCGCCCTTCAGGTCGTAGGTGGCGCCGAGGCGCGGCACGACGTGGTTGAAGCCCACGATTTTGTCGACGGCCGCGAAGCTCAGTGCCGCCGGCACGAACCGGCCCGGGGCCAGCTGCTGTTCCGGCGTGTAGACCCGGTAGCGATCAAAGCGGACGCCGAGGTTGAGGGTCAGCCTGTCGATGCTCCACGTGTCGGTCACGAATGCGCTGGTGGTGGCGAGCCCGCTCCAGCTGTCGGAATTATTCGTCAGCCTCACCGCCGCCGCCGTGGTCGCCGACAGCGGGCCTTGCAGGCTGCCGTTGACGAAATGGATGACGTTGCCGGTGTAGTACGAATTCCACAGCGTCTCGCCCTGCTCGTCCATGTGCTCGCCGCCCAGCTTGAGATTGTGCGAGCCGCCGGCGAACTTGTCTTTGAAGAAACTGGCCGCACCCGTCACCTGATTGCGGCGGCGCCGCAGTTCCCAGTCACGCCCACCGCCCAGGATTTCGTTGCTGGTCAGCGATTCATAGCGGGTGTCCTGAGTATTACTGTCGAGCCCGAAGTTGTAGCCGAACTGGCCGGCACGGATCTCGACGAAGGTGTTCTGCCCCATCGTGCCGTTCCACTCGCCCTTGTAGACCCAGCTTGGCGACGCCTGCAGGACCGTCGAGGCCGCGGTGATGTGCACCGGCGCACCCAGGCGGTTGCTGCTGTCGGTGCGGGTCGGCTGTTGTTTCGTGCCGTACTGCAGGTAGCCGATGAACTTGTTGGCCTGGTTCATCTGATAGGTGGCCTTGCCGGTGTGGTTCACCAGTGAGGTATTGAAGGGCGTGCCGTCGAGGAACGAGCCTGCGGGCGGCGCGGCGACAGAGTTCTCCTGGTTCAAATACGAGTAGTGCCCCCACATGCGGTCCTTGATGACCGGCCCGCCGAGACCGAGGTTCAGGTTGCGATAGCGGGCGAGCCGGTTGCCGTCGGGCCTGATGGTGGCGCCGGGCGCCGGCAGCACCTGGTCGGCCTCGAGGTTGCGGCTCTCGAAGGTGTCGTTCTCGTGATCGAAATAGAGGCTGATCGACGGACGGTTGCTGCCGCTCTTGCCGACGAACTGCGTGAGCACGCCGGAATTCGGCATTTCGGCCGAGTTGCCCGCGGCACCGATGAACACCTCTTCGAACGAGCCGTAATCCAGATAGAAACCGGCAGCCGAGGTCCCTTCGGTCGTGTTGATGCCCTCGATCAGCGGACGGTTCTGGCCTGAATAGCCATACGCAAAATAGGTCGTCTGCGTGCCGGCGGTCGATCCGCCGACGTCGACGCGGTTGAGCGTGACCGACGGCGTGGTCGCCAGCAGCGACCACATGTCCCGCGCATTGGGCAGCGACGCCAGCATCTGCTGGTCATAGTTGGTCTGGATGCGCGTGGCCGACGTGTCGATCACCGGCGACTCGCCACTCACCGTGACCGTTTCCTGCAGCGTCGCAACATTCAGGGTCACGTTGACCTGCGCGTTGAAGCCGAGCGTAATGCGGATGCCGTCACGCACGCTGCCCTGGAAGCCGGCGAGATCGTACGCCAGCCGATACTCGCCGGGAGGGACTGCCGGAAAGCGGTAGAGGCCCGCTTCGTTGGTCACGGCCGTCAACGCACCGATCTGGGCCGGGCTGGTCGCGGTCACCGTGACGCCGGGCAGCACGCCGCCCTGCGCGTCCTTGATCTCACCGCTGATACTGCCCGTGGAACTCGCGCCACCGCCCTGCGCCAAGGCGGGGGCCGCCATCGCGACGACGGCGACGAGTGCCCATATAACATTGATCCAACGCTTCATCTTTTCGTACCTCCGGCGACTCTAGAGCAAAGCAGGTGCCCGCCGGCCCCCCGGGACGGCAGCCGAATCGCGACCCGTTCGACGCGTCGCTGTGCGATTCGTCACGCAAAAACAGCCGCTCAGCCCCGCCGGGCTCAAAGTGTGCGATTGCGGACGGTTGGGGCGTTCAACGGTCTGGAGAGGGAATCCAACCGGCCGGACGAGAAGTGAGGCAGAATGTGCGCCATGAAACGCCTAATTCTCGCCGTCTCGTTTGCGACCTGGTTCATGGCCCCCGTGGCCACTCAGACACCCGCGGTCCCGGAGCTGCAATTTGAATCGGTTCCCGACCCGCTGACGCTTCCTGCGGATGTTCACTTCGGCGAGATTGCCGGCGTCGCCGTGAACTCGAAGGGACACGTCTTCGTCTTCTCGCGCGGCAATTCGACCGGCCCGGCCTACATGGCCACCGCCGCGCAGCTGCTCGAATTCGACGCCAAGGGCAAGTTCGTCCGCGAGATCGGCAAGAACAACTTCGCGTGGGCCTATGCGCACGCCGTCCGGATCGACAAGCAGGACAACATCTGGATTGTCGACAAGGGGTCGAACATGATCCTGAAGATGAACCCGCAGGGCCGCACCGTGTGGGTGTTCGGCCGCAAGGGCGAATCGTCCCACCTCGACGTGCCGCCCGACTACGCCTCGCAGATGGCGGGCATCCTGCAGCGGGCCGGCGTGCCGGTGACCGTGCCGCCCAACAACAACCCGCGCAATCCGCTGCCCGTGCATCGCGACAACGTGTTCAACCAGCCGACCGACGTGGCGTGGGATTCGCAGGGCAATTCGTACTTCAGCGACGGCTACGTCAATTCACGCGTCGCCAAGGTCAACGCGAAGGGCGAGTGGGTCGCGAGTTGGGGGTCGCTCGGCAAGGAGCCGGGGCAGTTCGACACGCCGCACGGCATCGCGGTGTCGCCGAAGGATGAAATCTACGTCGCCGATCGCGGCAACCGCCGCATCCAGGTGCTCGATACCAACGGCAAGTTCCTGCGCGAGTTCACCATCGACGTGCCGGTGGATACGACCAAGGGCAAGATCGTATACGGCGCGGAATCGCCGAATGCGAAGACCGGCTCGCAGGCGCCCGGCGCGCCCGATGCGCTGTGCATGACGCCCGGCCCGAACCCGGTCCTATTCGTCGGCGATCTCTATCCCAGCCGCATTTACAAGGTGGCGCTCGACGGCAAGCTGCTCGGCGTCTATGGACAACCGGGCCGCAACCTCGGCGAGTTCGGCTGGATCCACGCCATCGCGTGTCCGTCCGAAAACGAAATCTGGGTGGGTGAGTTGATCAACTGGCGCGTGCAGAAACTCGTCACCAAAAAAGGCGCGACGGCCACCAAGTAACGCACCGGCGCAACGCTGCGCGTTGCGTGGGCTCGCCGCCCTTCGGCGGCTCGTGCGACTCGGCCGATCGGCCTTCGTGAGACTCGCGGCCGCGCCGCTCGTTGGAAAGAACGCCCGGTCGTAGGTCTCACGAACGAAGTGAGTCCCACGAGCGGAGCGAGGCCTCAGCGGGCGAAGCCCGTCTATCGCAAGTATGGGAGCGCGCTGATCACGGTGTAGAGAATGGCGATGAAGGTAATCGCCAGGCAACCGACGGCCATCGCGATGTGATCGACGCGCTCCTTCTTCAGCGGATCGAGGATCATCGAGGCCAGGAAGCCGCCGATGAAGCCGCCGAGGTGCGCGCCGTTGTCGACGCCGCGCATCACGAGGCCCATCACGCCCATGATGAGCGCGTATTGCAGGCCGGCCCGCCCGACATGACTGCTGCCGGTCCGTCGCCCGTAGTGCACCAGCGCGCCGAGGAACCCGAAGATCGACGCCGATGCGCCCACCGTGACGACGGCGCCGAAGTATGGAATTGAAAACAGCCCCAGCACGGAGCTCAGGGTGAAGCCCGTGATTCCCGCAACCGTGTAGATGATGATCATCCGGCCGGCGCCGTAGAGATTCGCGATCTCGGGCCCGAGCTGGCGGATCCACATCACGTTGAAGAAGATGTGGAGGATGCCGCCGTGCAGCCAGCCGGCGGTGAGGACCGTCCACCACCAGCCGAACTCGAATACCGGCGACGCGCCGCTGGCCCCGAGCACTCGCAGCGCGACGTTGTTCGGCGACAGTCCAATCTGGGCCCCGTCGCGTGACAACACCAGCGACAGCACGAACAGGACGATGGTGCCGCCGGTGACAATGTTGACGAAGCCCAGGTCGTTGCCGAGGTTGCGGAGCAGCGGTGCAAATCCCCACAGGCCCGGATTGCGGCGTCCGCAGTTGTAGCAAGTCTCGTCGTTGACGCCTACCAGGACACCGCACGACGTGCAGAGCACGGACCCTTCGGTTTTACGTTTGAGCATCAACGGAAGTGCTTCTTGTACCAGGCAATCGATCGATCGAGCGCATCGACGACGTGCTTGGTCTCGCGCAGGCCGTGGCCCTCACGCGGGTAGCGCACCATCACCGTTTCGACGCCGACGTCCTTCAAGGCGATGAAGAACTGCTCGGCCTCCGCGATGGGTACGTCGTTGTCGTTCTCGCCGTGCAGGAACAGGGTCGGCGTCTTCACCTTGTTGGCGTAGCGGATCGCGGACCGCTCCCACAGCTGATCGATCACGCCCTGCTCGTGCGGGAAGGCGCCGTACTCCACTGCCAGGTAGTCGTGATAGTACGACAGATAGTTCTGCGTGATCAGGTTCGAGATGCCCCAGCCGGGCACCGACGCCTTGAACCGCGTCGTCTGCGTGACGAGCCAGTTGGCGAGCTGCCCGCCGTAGCTGCCGCCTTCGATGCCCATCCGGTCGCGGTCGAGCCACGGATACCTGACGAGCGCCGCATCGACACCGGCGAGCACGTCTTTGGCCTCGCCGCCGTTCTGGTCCTTGAAGATCGCGTCGGCCAGCTTCTGCCCGTAGCCGGTCGAGCCGCGGTAGTTGACCATCAGCGTCGCCCATCCGAGCCCGGCGTAGACCTGCGCCTTTGCGTTGAAGGCCGGGCCCTGCTGGCCGTGCGGACCGCCGTGCATCACGATGACCATTGGCGCCGAACCGGCCGGCCCGAGCGCAACCGGCCTGGTCAGGAACGCTTCGATCTCGGTGCCGTCAAAGCTCTTGAACGTGAACGCTTCGACGGGCGCGATCGACCTGCTCGAGAGAAAGTCGTGGTTGAGCGTGGTCAGCTGCGCTGTCGGCGGGTCGCCGGCGACCTTCAGGAACAATTCCGACGGGCTGCCGGGTGCGGTGTACGAATACGCGAGCTTCGTGCCGCGCACCGACCACGACCCGATCGATCCGGGTAGTGCCACGATTGACTCCGGCGTGACCGGCGCAGGTGGCCAGGCCGCGCCCTTGCCCGTGTCCGGCACCGCGAGTCGCATCAACTTCGTGGCGCCGCGTTCCTGCACCGAGAAGTAGACGCTCTTGCCGTCGGGTGACCACTGCGGCTCGCCTTGCCGGTTGTCGATGCCCGCGCCGAGCTCGAGCCGATTCGAGCCATCCGCGTTCATCACCCACACGTGCGTATCCTCCATCGTCGTTTCAGACGAGGTGAGGTCGCGCTTGGTGCCGAGGAACGCGATGCGGGTGCCGTCGGGCGACCACACCGGGTGGTATTCCGCGCTCTTGGTGTTGGTCAGGCGCCGCACCGCGCCGTCCTTCACGCGAGCGACGAACACGTCGTAGTTGAAGGTCTTGTCGGGGTCGGCTTCGCGGTTCGAGACGAACAGCACCTCGTCGCCGTTCGGCGACCAGTCGAGCGAATGTTCGTAGAAGGTGCCGGTTGTGAGCTGCCGCACCTGGCGCGAGCCGAGGTCGACGATATACACATGCAGCCGCTTATTGTCGTTGAAGCGCGTCAGCCCCTCGGTGGCGGTCGGCTTGTAGAGATACCGCGTGATCACCATCGGGTCGCCGTTGGCGTTTTCGGTTTCGGGTCCGGGCGCCGCCGACAGGAACGCGATCGAGCGGCCGTCGGGCGACCACGCGATGGATTCTCCCGAAGTGGGCAGCGGATGATTGGTGCGCTCGATCGGTGTGACCAGCCGTTCGCCTTCGCCGTTCTGGTCGGCGACGATCAAGCCGGCGGTGTCGTCGAGGCGGCCCTGGTAGGCGACCCACCGGCCGTCGCGCGACCAGCGCGGCCCGGCGCCGCTATTCAGCTTCGCGACCCTGCCGGTCGTGAGGTCCCGGATCCACGTGTCGCCGTAGGGACGTCCGGGTCGCTCGTTATGGGTGATCGAATACGCGACCTTGTTGCCGTCGGGCGACAATTGCACGCTGCCGACGGACTGAAGCTTGTAGAGATCCGCGGACGTCATGCCAGGCTTGGCGTCCACCCCGCCACGCAAAGTCCGCGTGGCGGTGGCCGTCGTTTGCCCGCGGGCACCCGCGGCGAGCGCGAGAATTATGGCGGAACTCGCCAGCAGCAATTTTCGCATCCGGCGAGTATATTTAAAAGACCGCCACCAAGTGCACGAAGATCACGAAGGTGTTTTCAAAAAGGGCGCGGCTTATTTTTTTCTTAGTTCTTCACGGCGTTACTTTTGACTACGCCTCTTTCAAGCCGCGCGTGCCGGCCGCAAAGCACGCCACACCCACCGTCACAAGAATCGTGCACGGCAGCACCATCTCGCCGAGCGTGAACTGCCGCCACACTCCGCCTTCGATCGCGAGCAGCGCCCAGCGGATCGGGCTGATGACGCCGATCGACTGCATCCACGCCGGCATCACGAACTGCGGCACCATGGCGCCGCCGATCATCGACAGCGGCATCAGGATGGCCCACGCCGCGCCCGACGCCGACTGCTCGGTCTTGCCGAGGCTGGCGATCAACATCATGAAGCCGACGAAGCACACTGCCGCCGACAACCCGGCCAGCGCCAGGATGCCGAGCGACGAGGGCCTGACGCCGAACGCGAGGGCGACGCCGAACAGCATCAGCTCGACGAAGATGATCGACACGAAACACGCCAGCGCCTTGCCGCCGAGAATCTGGCCGCGCGCGAGCGGCGCCATGCGCAGGCGGACCAGCGTGCCGTGTGTGCGCTCCGTGACGAGGCTGATGCCGAACGTCATCATGCAGCCGATCAACCCCCAGATCACGCCTTGCGGGAAGGTGATCTCGAACGCGTTGGACGGGCCGCGCCGTTCGCGGACCACGTCCCTGGCGGTAATCTTCAGCGGTTGCCAGCCGGCGCTGCCGCCGGCGCCCGCCGCGGCCGGCCCCGCCGCTGCCGCGCCCACGAACGTTTTCAGCTCGCCAAGAAACCGTTCGACCGGCGCGGTCTGCGCGCCGCCGGACGATTGCGTGATCTCGGCCAGCGCCTTGTCGGCCATCGCGGCCGACGCCGCCGGATCGTTGAACATCTTCTGCATGTCCGCCGCCGCATGCTTCATCAACAGGCCCTCGATCATGCCGGCTTCGGCTTTGCGCGCCGGGTCGACACCGAGCTCGATTTCCTTCGGCGCGCCGTAGAACATCCGCTCCGAGGCGATGCCGAAGCCCGGTTTGATCACGATGTAGCCGGTGCGCTGCCCGAGCCGCACGGCGTTTTCAGCCTCGGCCTTCACCATCGGAACGAGCTCGAACGACTCCTCGAGTTTCTTGATGAACTGCCGCGACCCGTCGCTGTTGTCTTCGTCAACCACGGCCACGCGCACCTTGCCTTGCTCGCCGTTGCCGCCGCCCCCGAATGCGAAGCCAAACAGCACCGTCACGATGATCGGCCAGACGAACGTGAAGAACAGGCCGCCCTTGTTGCGCGGCATCAGCCGCAGGTCCTTGAGCGCGAGCGCGATGACTTGTTTCAGGGCACTGAAGAGCTGTTGAACGTTTTTCGGACTGCGACAACGGAGCAGTCCGCCTGGGGTTGCAAGCGGGTCTCCATTTAATCCCGGAGGCTGCGGCCGGTCAGGCGGAGGAAGACCTGCTCGAGCGTGGGACGCTCCATCTGGAACGATTCAATCGTCGTCTGCGCGGCCACGCGGTTCAACTCGGCGAGCGGATCCGCGGTTTGCAGCCGCCGTTCAGCGCCGCCCGACTTCACCATCAGGGTCGGCGCGCCGCCGTGCGTTTCGATCAGCGCCGGCACGGTTCCGATCGCGAGCAGCTTGCCGGCATCGACGATAGCGATGCGATCGCAGAGGCGTTCGGCTTCTTCCATGTAGTGCGTCGTATAGATGATGGTGCGGCCCTCGCGGTGCAGCGTTTCGATGTTCTCGAAGATCTTGTTGCGCGACTGCGGGTCGACGCCGACGGTCGGCTCGTCGAGCAGCAGCAGTTCCGGCTCGTGCACGAGCGCGGCGGCCAGGTTGAGGCGCCGCTTCATGCCGCCCGAATACGTGCCGACGCGATCGGCTTTGCGATCGGTCAGCCCGACGAAATCGAGGCACCACGCCACGCGCGACGCGAGCGCCGATCCGCTGAGGCCGTAGACCTCGCCGAAGAAGCGCAGGTTTTCTTCGCCGCTCAGCAGGTCGTAGAGCGCGAGGGCCTGGGTCGCCACCCCGATGCGCCGTCGTACCGCCGGCTCTCTCGGATTGCCGAGGCCTTCGATCGCGATCTGTCCCGAATCGGGCGCCAGCAGACCGACCGCAAGGCTCACCGTCGTGCTCTTGCCCGCCCCGTTCGGGCCCAGCAGGCCGAACAGTTCGCCCTTACGAACCGAGAGCGAAAGGCCGTCAACCGCCACGGTCTTGCCGAAGGTTTTCCGCACGTCGGTAAGTGTGAGCATGGGCTACCTGACTATACGGGGCGGTGCGGCGGCCGTTCGGGCCGGCCGGCCGGCTGGCCGCTTTTGCGGCTCGAACGGTAGAACCTCCGTGAGGAACCTCCGTGAGGAACCTCCGTGAGGAACCTCCGTGAGGAACCTTCGTGAGGAACCTTCGTGAGGAACCCCCGTGTGGAACCCCCGTCGGAACCCTCGTACAATGAGGCGTATCGGCACCGAACTCGTCATCATCTTCCTGCTGATCCTCGCCAACGGCGTCTTCGCGATGTCGGAGATTTCGATCGTTGCTGCCCGCAAGGTGCGGTTGAAGCAACGGGCGGACGATGGCGACGAGCGCGCCAAGACGGCGCTTGACCTGGCTCACAATCCCAATCAGTTTCTGGCCACCGTGCAAGTGGGCATCACCATGGTTGGCGTATTGGCCGGTGCGTACGGCGGCGCCACCCTCGCAGCCAAGGTGGCCGTGCCGATTGGCGAGGTCGAACTGCTGGCGCCTTATGCCGAAGTGCTCGCCCTCGGCCTCGTCGTCGCCATGATCACCTATCTCTCCCTGATCATCGGCGAGCTCGTGCCCAAGCGCATCGGGCTCAACAACCCCGAAACCATCGCGTCGTGGGTCGCGCGCCCCATGATGTGGCTCTCGCGCGCCGGCAGTCCGGCCGTGGCCCTGCTGACGGCGTCGACCAACCTGGTGCTGCGCGTGTTCGGGATCAAGGGTGAGGCCGAGCAGCACCTGACCGAAGACGAGCTGAAGGCGCTCATCAGCCAGGGCGCTGAAACCGGCGCGGTCGGCGCCACCGAAGAGAACATCGTCCAGCGCGTCTTCCAGCTGGGCGATCAGCGGGTTGCCGCGATCATGACGCCGCGCCCCGACATCGAATGGATCGACGTCGACGCGTCGGCCGACGAGCTGCGCGCGTTCCTGGCGTCCCATGCGCACACGCAGTTCGTGGTCTGCCAGGGCGGGCTCGACAACGTGCTGGGCATCGTGCGCTCGGCCGACATGTTGCCGCTGGCCTTCAAGGGTGTGGCCATCCAGCTCCGCACGCTGACGCGCGAAGCGCTGTTCGTGCCCGACTCGATGCCGGCCGTGCAGCTGCTCGAGTCGTTCCGCAGCTCGCACAAGCATGTCGCGCTGGTGATGGATGAGTACGGCGCCGTCGAAGGCCTCGTGACCGTGACGGACCTGCTCACGGCGATCGTCGGCGACCTGCCGGCCGACGCGAGCGAAGCGGTGGGCGCCTTCGTGGCGCGGCCCGACGGCTCGTGGCTGGTCGACGGCTCGGCGCCGATCGAAGAGGTGGCCACTCACTTCGGCATCGACTCGCTGCCCGAAGGCGAAGCCGGCGCGTATCACACCATCGGCGGGTTCGTGATGGCCCGCCTCGGCCGCGTCCCCAAAACCGCCGACGCCTTCGAGTGGCGCGGCATGCAGTTCGAAGTCGTCGACATGGACGGACGGCGGATTGACAAGGTGCTCGTGGTCAAGAAGCCGGGGGCCGGGCACTCCTCGACGGGATAGCAGCTCCGGAGGGGCAGTCCTTGGGTTCTACATCTGAGGTGGATGGCATATAGTTTACCCGTGTGGGCACTGTGCCAAATTGAACAGCAATCCCGAAAGCCAGGAGCCACAGTCGGCTGGTAGCGACATGTGTCAATACACTCTCACACTCACCCCATCGACGCCCTTCCGTACTGAATTCAGGCAGACCACGGGCATAACTCCACCCGTTTCTGTGCAGCAAGCCCATCTCAACGATGGCAACCCTCTTGCAAGCTTCGTGTCGGAAGCGACCGTCCAGACGGACGGTCGCGGCTGTTGTCAGCGGGCGGGCCCTCGGGGTGGGGTCAGGCCGCAGGCGGTAAAGCATCGTCGGGCGCAGAGGCGTTGTGCCGCGACTCGGAGGACTCTTATGAAGGCGAGTAGATTGTTGATCAGGCGCACGGCAGTGAGCGCGGCGCTTGCGATCGTCGTGGCTCTGATGTCGGCCTCGGTGGCCACGGCCCAGCCGCGGACCGATGCGGACGGGTATCGCAATGCGCGCCGGCTCGGCGGCACGACGTCGTTCTATCGGCCCGCGTTGACCAATCCGGCAAGCCTCAAGCGGATGGCGAGCACGAAGGGAATGGCGGATGACATCCGCAAGGTCCTCAGCGACTCCGGGATTTCCGACACGTCGGATGCGGTCGTCGCGATGCTTTCCGGCGGCGCCCCTTCAACCAAGGGCGGGTCGTGCGTCGGCGCGACGCCGGCGGACGGCGTCCTGATGGAGTGCGACTTCCCGGTTGGCGGCACGCTCGAGTGGATGGCGTACCGGCCCAACATCGGCCGCGGCGATCGCACCCCGGGCCGCATCGAAAAATTCCGCTGGTCCGGACGGCAGACGTTCGGCGCCTTCATGTTCCGAGTC
>JANOZI010000669.1:0-6031 GCA_031429375.1 Acidobacteriota bacterium
CAGAAGTCGAGCCGGTCCTGCCGGCCGCGGCGGACGGCGTGGATGACGACCTGGTCCCCCGAACCGCCGGTGATCCGGACGCGGCCTGAGAAAGTCTTCATCCGCAGCATGCCACCGGGCTGCATCGTGAGCGTTCTATCCACCGTTTCGGTGTTGGTCTGGGCCGCCAGCGGGGCCGCAAGCACCAGGGCAAATATCAGGGCGAAAGCCGAGCGGGTCATGGTCACCTCGGTTGAAGTAGACGAGGCCAGGGGCCAGAGGGTTGCCGCGAGTCCGTCCCTCTGCCGGGCTATGCCTCTCGGCGGGGCTTACGTTACGGACGCGTAGTGGCGCACAGCCGTCACTGCGTAGGGGTCAGACCCCTTTGCGCGCGATCGCCAGCTCGGGCAGGTCTTTGTCGGCGGCGGCCCAGGCCTTCACCGCGAGCGCAAATTCCCGCCTCGCGGTGGCGGTGTTGCCATCGTGCTCGGCCACCAACGCCAGCGCGTAGTGGGTGCCGGCGTAGGCCGCGTCGTGCTCGAGCATCAGTTGGGTGAGCCGCGCGGCAAACGGCCAGTCGCCGACATCGCGCGCGGCGCGGGCCATGGCTTCCAGCCGGAATAGCCCCTGGCTCCACGCGTCGGGACCGGGCAAGGCCCGCCACTTCTGCGCAGCGCGCTCCATGCCCTGCCGGCCCTTCTCGCGCTGCGCGGTGCGCAAGAGGAACTCGCCCTGCAGGGCCTCGAGGGCGATCACCGCCAGCGCCTGGCCATCAGCGGCGCTTCTGAGGGCTTTCAGCGCCGCGTTCGATTCGTTCGCCGCGTCGCCAAAACGTTTGGTCGCGAGCAACACAAAGCCGGCTTCGATGTGACCGGTCGCCTGCACTACCGCGTTGGGATGGCCCATCAACACCTTCGCCGCTTCGAACGCTTCGGACGGGCGGTTGCGGGCAAGGAGGAACGCCGGCCACTCGCGCTTGTTCACCACTTGCACCAGCAGGCTCGACGGCAATGCGAACGACTGTTTCAACAGCGGCTCGGCCTTCCGCATTTGCCCGACGTACTGATACGAAGCGGCGAGCAAGTCGAGATTGTGCGCGAAATGCCAGTCCAGCTCCGGCGCGACTTTCTCGCGGATAAAGTACGCCCGCTGCAGGCGATCGGCCGCCTCGAATTCGACAATGGCCTCGACCGCACGGCCCGACCGGCGCAACTCGTGGCCGTGCATGTGCCGCGCGTGCGGAATCTCGGCGGCCTGGGTGGCGAAAGAAGCCGCGTGCGCCAGCGCATCGGACCCGCGCCCGGCGTTCTCCGCCGCATGCGCCAGGTAATGCCGGGCGGCAAAGTAATTCGGCGACGCCTTCAGCGCCCGCTCGAAGAACGGAACGGACCCGGTCACCGAGCCTTGCCCGCGATCCGCGGGGTCGGGGGATTCCGCCATGCCGCGCTTGAGCAATAACTCGACGTCGGCTGGAAAAGCGGCGATCGCCGCATCAAGCGCCTGGCGATACGTGGTGAGCCGGCCCGTATCGCGCGGGTTGTCTTCAGCCGCCATTTGCAGCGCGCGCGCTTCGATGTGCCGGCGCTCACGATCCGACACCTTCGAAGCCAACGCCCGGGCGCGCTCGATTGCCAGGCGCGCTTCGGCCGGCTTGTTCAACTCGATATACGCGGAGCTCAAGCCCACGTGCGCGAGCGCCAGATCCGGATCGGCTCGCAAGGCCTGGTGAAACGATCGCGCCGCTTCGATCCACACGAACGAGTGGAGATACGACAGGCCCTGGTCGTAGAAGCGCTGCGCACCGGCCGACGCGGTCGTCAACCGATCGTGCGCGGTGCCGATGCCCGTTCTGATTGAAACCGGCCGCTCCAGTAATTCCTGCGGCACGCTCGGAACGCGATGCGCCTGATGCTGCGCGCTCGGTTGAGGCGCGAGAGGAATGCCGAAGAGTAGAAGAACGGCAAAAAGAAAACGGGAGAAGTCTCGAGCGACGGCTCTGGACCTCTCCCGTTTCACCGAACTGTTAACTGTTAACTGGCAACTGTTAACTGTTAGAAGCTGACGTGCGCACCCAGCTTGAAGAACCTGTGCTGCAGCACGTTGGTCGGACGCTGCCAATTCGAGGTCGCCGTGTTCGCATACGTGGTGCTGACCGTGTAGGGCCAGCTGCTGTTGAACACGTTGTAGAGGTCGAAGTCGAAGCGCAGCCTGGCTCTGCTGCTCAATTCGAATCGCTTGCCGATCCGGATGTCGAGCTGGTTGAGGTTGTACTTGCCGTAGTCCTTGCCCTCGGCAATCAGGCCAACGATTCTTGCAGCGACCCCCGTCCAGGCACGGCCGGTGAACGGCTGTGCTGCAGCGCTCGTGAGGTTCCAGTTGGCGAGCAGGCTTGGGCCGGCGCCGCCGGTCTGAATGCCGCGAGTGAACTGGTAGGTGCCCGCCACCTGGATGTCCCACGGCAGCGTGTACGCCCCCGACATCTTGGCGTCCGGCCGGTAGCCGTACTCCCGATGACAGTTGGTAGTGCCGTCAGGGTACGTTTCGGTGCCCTGGTTGCCACCGGCAGTGACCACTGCATCAAGACCAGCGGCGATCAAGTTGCAGTTGTCGAACGTGCGGGCAGTGGCCGCGATGCCGCCCTTCAGGAACGCTCCGTTGCGGAACCGCGCTTCGAGGTTGACGTCGAAGCCCTGGTAAAGATTGGTCTCGCCGCCGAAGTCCTCCGAGAACCGGATCTTGCTGTTGGCCGGCAGGTTTTGGGCGAACACCGCAGGCTTGAGATCCTGGACGCCGCACACCTGGTAATTACCGCCGCCAGGCAGGTCGGGATCGCGCGGCGCGGTGATGCAGAACGAGTCGTAGCTGCTGGCGTCGTAGCGCAGGTCGTCGGTGAACGTCTGGTTGCCGAACGTCCGGCGATAGTAGCCGCCGTTGACCGAGATCCGATCCGCCAGCTGGTGCTGCGCGGCGAGGGTGAACTCGTTGTTGTAGCCGCGCGCCCCCCAGCCGTTGAGCACGGCGGGATCGTACTGGGTCGTCGGAACGGTCAGTCGGCCGAACGTGGTCGTCGACGCCGAATTGGCCAGTTCGTTGAACTGAATGTTGCCGGCCGCATCGAGCGGCAGGCCGTTGCCGTCGAGGTCGGTCCAGGGGCGCGTGTCTGACGCGGTGAGCGCGCCGATCGGATTCACCTGGTTGGCCACTGCGATCTGCTGGCCCGCCACGTAGCGAGCCCAGCTCGCCTTCAGCGCGGTCCGGCCGTTGCCGAACACGTCCATCGCAAGGCCGACGCGCGGCGAGAGGTCCTTCCAGTTCTGGACCTGGCCCGTGCACAGATCACCCGGATCGACCCTGCCGTCCGAACATTCACCGAACGTGGCGCCGCCGCCGAAGCGGCTCGGCAATACCGTGCTCTCGCGCGATTCGCCGATAAACTGGTCGAACCGGAGGCCGAGGTTCAACGTCACGCGGCCCAGCGACCAGCGATCCTGTGCGTAGAGGCCGAGGTCGCGCTTGATGCCGTTCTTGCGGTCCGACGGCAGGCGCAGGGTCACCGAGCTCGGCGCGCCGGCGTTGTAGGTGATCGGCTGCACGTCGCCGGTCCACATCGTGAGCAGGCGCCAGTCGCCGTTGCTGAGCGTTCCGCCGACGCGCAGGCTGTGCGCGCCGGCGACGTAGGACGCCGCGCCCATGAACGTCCGCAGCACCGAGAAGTGGTCCGCAGGATTCGGCCACGCGTTGGCCTGCCGGCCGTTCGACGAATCGACGACGTTGTAGACGCGCGAGTTGCGAATCGCGTTCTCGTCCCACACCTTTTGGTCAGTGCCGGTCACGCTCGGCTGATACAGTTCGGTGTACTCCTGGTTGTAGATGCCGAAGCCGCCTTCGAACAGCAGGCGGTTGGTGTGCGTCCTCGTCCACTTCGACACGTTGACGAAACTGGTCGGGGTGACCTGCACGCCTGCCGCCTCGGGGGGAATGGTCGCCGCGATGCCCCAGTGATTGCGGTACTTGCGCTGGTTATCGTGATAGACCGAAATCTTGTCCTTGCCGCTCACCTGCCACGCGATGCGCCCGGAGTTGCTCGTGATGTGACCATCGTCAAAGCCCGGCTTGGTGAAGTCCGGCGTGTAGATGAAGGGCGACGGGTTGGCGTCGAAGAAGGCGTCGGTCTTGGTCTTGGTCGAGCCCAGGTTTCTGAAGGAGTAGTTGAACCAAATCTTGTTCCTGAGAATCGGCCCGCCGACGGTGCTGTTGACGTCCCAGATTTTCTGGATGACATCGACGTTGGTGATGGTGTTGTTGGGGTTGAACGTCCGGCTGCCGCTCAGGTTCGATCGCGTGCAGGGCTGGCCAATGCCGGGCGACCCGCAATTGTCGGATCCGAAAGACTCACCCGCATAGTTGCCGATGAACGTGCCACGGAAGGAGTTGCCGCCGTCCTTGGGTACCATGTTCACGCGCATGCCGCCCTGGCCCATTTCGGCCGAGTCGGCGCCGGTCACGTAGCTGAACTCTTCGAAGCTCGCGTCGTTCCAGTAGACGCCGCTGTAGGCGCCCTGCGCGCAGAGGTTGTTCAGGCGGATGCCTTCGATGGTCTGCACGGTGTCGCCCGAGCCGCGGTACTGCAGCGGTGACTGCTGAAGGTTGCCCGAGCCGCCGACGTCACGCGACAGCGCGCCGCCGCCGCCCTGCGCGATGGCCGTGCCGGGAATCATGATGCCGACCGCCTGGATGTTGCGGCCGGTGGGCAACGCCTCGCGCACCTCGGCCGTCATCACCACGCGCTGGGTCAGGCTTTGCGTGTCGACGATCGGTGATTCACCGGTGACCGTCAACGTTTCTTCGAGCGTGCCGACTTTCAGGTCCACGTTGATCGTGGCGGTGAAGTCCGACGTCAGCTCGATGCCCTGCCGCACCACGGTCTGGAAACCGGGGAGCGTGAACGTGACCGTGTACGTGCCGGGCCTCAACGCGAGAATCGAGTACTGGCCGTTGCCGCTCGAGGTCGTCGAGCGGACTTTTTCGATCAGCGCCGGACTGGCGGCCTCGACCGTCACGCCGGGCATGACCGCGCCGGTATCGTCTTTGACAACGCCGCTGATGGAACTGGTTTGTGCCGACGCAAAAGCCGGCACAAGGACAATACAAGCGAGCATGAAAAGCCGAACCGTGAGCGAACGCATCACTAATCCCCCTCTTTCAAGTTGCATCCCTTAAGCCCACGGCGCATGGGTGAGCCTTATCGACAGAGCGACAACGGGTTTCAACGGCAGCCGGACTATGAAGAAAGCCCTACTGAGCCTCATTAAGCAGCAGGTGCGTGTGCGTGTCAACGGACAAACGGCCATCCTGTCAACGGCTTTTTGGATCACGACACAGATGAGGTTTTTCTTCCTGGAAGCAGCCTTCTCATTTTTTCGTGGCGGTAAACGTCCCACTGACCATCCCGCCGATGTCCATCTTGCCTTTCATGGTGTTTTTCTCGACAGTTCCCTCGTAACTCACAGGTGCCTGCTGGCCCTGAACATCGAGGGTGAAGGTGAACTTCACATCATTGCCCTTGATGGTGCCGTTGAGATCGGCGGCGCCAAGTTGCCCCGCGTACTTGCCGGTCAGTTTTTCACCGTCCTGCTTGAAGGTAATGGTCGGCGTGCCACCACCCTGATCCGTCGTGACGGTGAACGCCCACTCGCCGGTAATGTTTGTGCCCTGACCGATGACCGGAGCGAATGATCCGAGAACGAACGCGGCAACTGCGGCGATGCGAATAATGGCTTTCATAACACTCTCCTTGAAGGCCACGGATTCTATCTTATTTACCCCATGCTAGGATGCCGTCCGGAGACAACCCATGCGTCCATTCATGATCTGCGCGGCGGTGTTGGTCGCGGTGACAGGACTCGAACCGGCGCGTGCCCAGAACATGAGTGGAGAATGGACCCATTACGGCGGTAATGCGGAGAGTCACAAATACTCTCCACTAGATCAAATCAACAAGGACAACGTCGGCAAGTTGACGACGGCGTTGTCGGGCGAGGCCCACCGCCAC